>CAYOAO010000063.1:0-1630 GCA_964402075.1 Candidatus Woesearchaeota archaeon | reverse complement strand
TGATGCACGATCCGGACAACATTGCCGCAGCAGTCATTGTTTATTCTTTAAGCAAGATTATTGAAAGGCAGGATTACAAAAAACTCTCTGGATGGGGCAAATTTTACAAAATTTACCTGGAATCTATTGATAAAATAATAGATGCTCTGAAAAGAGAAGATGAAAAAGGCTACAGGGAAGGTATAAAAGAAATAAGAAGAGGAATAAGCCAGCTATCCGGGAAATTAAAAGAGCGCATTCAGGAAGTATTCAGGGACGCAAGCATAAACAAGGCTTCCAGAATTTATGAGCACGGAATTTCTATGGAAAGAACCGCCAGGCTTTTAGGGGTGACTCTTTATGAGCTCGCAAACTATGCAGGGGAAAAGGAAGAATCAGAAATCCAAAAAACAAAAACAATTGACGTCAAAACAAGAATTAAAACTGCAACGGAGATTTTTGGATGATGATAGAAAAACAAAAGAAGACTTTGACAAAAAAAACAGGTGCAAGCAAGGCAATCATTTTTGACTCAGGTGTTCTGATAAGCTTCTCCATGAATGGAATAACAGACATGATAAGAAATCTGAAAAGTGTTTTTGACGGGAAATTCCTGATAACCTCTGAAATAAAAAAAGAAGTTATTGATACTCCATTAAAAATAAGAAGATTCAAGCTTGAAGCCCTTAAAATAAAAAGCTTGCTTGATGAAGGAGTAATTGAAATGCCCTCTTCTATTGGATTAACAGATTCTGAGATAACAAAAAGGACCAGGGAAATAATGGATATTGCAAACAGCTTGTTTAAAGGAGATGAAAAAGACATACATCTGATAGATCTTGGTGAAGCTTCTTGCCTTGCAGTCGGGGAAATGCTTGATGAAAAAAAAATCAAAAATGTGATTGCTGTTGATGAAAGAACCACAAGAGTCCTGGTTGAAAATCCTGAAAACCTGAGAAAATTCCTGGAAAAAAAACTTCATGTTAAAATTTCTATCAGAAAAGAAAATCTGAAGTTCCTGAAAAAATTCAGGATAATAAGATCTCCAGAGCTTATTTATATTGCATATAAAAAAGATCTTGTAAAGTTAAAGGACAGTTCAGCACTTGAGGCTCTTCTTTATGCTGTTAAATACAAGGGCTCTTCTATTTCAGGCAATGAAATTGAAGAAATAAAAAAGATTGCAGAGCAGGCAAAAATAGAAAAGTCTTAAAAATAAATCTTTCTTGTAAAATTAGATGAACAAGGGTACGTAGGTAAATGGTATACCGGGCGGCTCCAGCGAGCGAGTTCGCGAGGGACTATTATTCCCATAATCAATAACGTGAGCGAGTTCGTGAGTACCCGCCAGTCGGGGGTTCGATTCCCTCCGTGCCCATGGGATAAATCCACATCAAACAATCAAAAAAGTTTATTAATGAGCTTTCTCTTTATTAAAAATGGACAAAGAGCTGAGCAAAAAGATGTCTGCTTTGGATCCGTTATTCAAAAAAAGGGTTGAAGAATTATTCCAGCTTATTAATGAGTCTGTCTCTAACCTTTATGATGCAGCAACTCACGACGAAAAAACCGGGCTTTACAACAACAAATTCTTTGAAAATATCCTTGATATGGAAATAGAGAAAGCAGGAAGAAACGAGGAAAAACTCTG
>CAYOAO010000062.1:0-1657 GCA_964402075.1 Candidatus Woesearchaeota archaeon | reverse complement strand
AAGAGATAAATCCAAGGTTAACCAAAACAGTTAAATACCCGTTTATTCTATAATATTTATTAAGTCCCCGGTATGGTCTTCGGACAATGCCGGGTTTTATATTCTAAAATGAATTCTGGGAAACAAGCAATAATATTTATTGATGGAAATAATCTTTATCATAATTTAAAGCAGATGAAGATTAAACCAGGAAATCTTGATTTTAGTAAATTTGCCCAGATTATCTGCGAGTTTTTTAATGTTAATCTAAAAGAGGTAAGATATTATAATTCTGTTCCTACTTTAAGAGATGGAAAAGAACTTTATTTCTCCCACTTAAAATTTATAGATAATTTAAGAAAACTTCCAAAATTTAAGGTGATTACAAGGAAACTTCAGGTTCATTCTACCAAGGAACTTTTGAGAGAAAAGAAGGAATTAATTGATTCAATGGATCTATGCTCTGCCTGCAGACCAATTGTGGAAGAAAATATATTGGACACAATAGGAAATGTCAAGAAAAAAGAAAAGGGAATTGATGTAAAACTTGCAGTTGATTTTATTGAATGTGCAATAGAAGATAATCTGATTTTAATACTTTTATCCGGAGATGCTGATTTTGTTCCTGCCTTAGAACTTGCAAAGAAAAAAGGGGCGCAGGTTTTTAGTTCTTCTTTAGCAAAAGGATATTCAAAACAGCTTAGAGAAAATTTTAGATTCTTTGTTATTGGAAAAAATAAGATTATGGAAAGATGTTTAAAATAATTAAGAATAAAACCCCTTAACAAAAGATATAAAAAAGATATATTCCTTAATATTCAAATTAAATAGGAGGTGTAAGATGGCACAAAAAAGTGTGATTAGCTGGATTGCATCAATCCTGGTTGTTATAGGAGCAATAAACTGGGGCCTTGTCGGAATAGGCAGTTTCAGTGCAGTCTCTTATGACTGGGATCTGGTAGCTCTGTTGCTCGGAGGCATTCCATGGCTTGCTGCAGCAGTATATATCTTGGTAGGATTGTCAGGAATCTGGCTGCTATTAAGATTGTTCAAGTAAATCATTTTTGATTTTTTATTTTATTTTTTAAGAATTAAACAACTATTTTATTAGTCAGACATGAAAAAGAAAAAGGCAAAGAAGAAAAAAGAACAGGATAACGGGGCATTGTTCATTCCTGCAGGCTTGTTCATTGGAATGGGTCTGGGATTTTTCTTTGACAAAATAACAGAGGGGCTTTTCCTGGGGCTTGGCGCAGGATTTCTTCTTTTTGCAATTGTGCAGCTATTAAAGAAAAAGAAATAAAATGAAGAGGATGAAAATTAACTGGAAGGTCCTGGTTGTCTGCCTTGTTATTGTTTACGGAATTGCTTTTCTTGGAAGTATTTTTACATCAGGAAATACAGACTCTTCATGGTATCAGAATATTAAGCCTGCAATAACTCCGCCAAATTATGTTTTTCCGATTGTCTGGAATATCCTGTTCTTATTAATAGCACTTTCTCTTTATTTTGCATGGCTCAGGGCAGGAAAAAAACAAAAGAAAATTATTGCCCTGGTTTTCGGAATTAATCTTTTGCTGAATGCTTTCTGGAGCTATTTATTTTTTGAACTGAAAAAGCCGGATTATTCTTTTTTTGAGCTTAGTTTATTATGGGTTTCAATCTGGTTTATGATTGC
>CAYOAO010000061.1:0-1749 GCA_964402075.1 Candidatus Woesearchaeota archaeon | reverse complement strand
AAAGTGTCACAGCTATAAGCATAAATGCCATCTGCTGTATTTTCATTTGCGCTTTCTTATTTTTCATTTTCCTGTATCTTACCATAGCTCACACCTTGATCCTCCAGCTCTTTGATTTTCATCTTTAATTCTCTCAGCTTCCTCAAAAGCTGTGAAAAGATTTTCTGAAGTCTGGATATTCACAGCAGCCCTGTAAGAACTGAAAACTATGTCCAAGCAACCTTCTTCAGCAAGAAAATCAGATTTTTCTTCATATAATAATGCAAGATTAGATGCTCTTTTCATCAGCCTTTTTACCTGGCATTCATAAGTCTCAGCATCAGAGAAAATAGCACCATACATTAGAGCATCATTTACAAAGAACAATGTTTTATCATCTTTTGCAACTTCCCCCCTTGAATACTTTACATCAATATCACATTCTGGGTTTCCTATGGCATTATCAAAGCACACTATTATACTCCCCCCAAGGCATTCATTTACTTCTTCACTAACATAGAGATTTTCCTGGTTTAAATCTTCAATTTCCTCTGCTATTTCCTCTGGCGCTTCAACAAGACAATAATCATCTGATGAAGATGTCATGTAAATTACATCTGAAATCTTGAAAGGAAATTCAAACTGCTTGGAAAAAAGATAAAAATTCCTGCCTTTAACATCATCTTCAGAGAAGATATATTTGTTTGAAAATCCAACATCAGTGTCGGTCTCAGCCCATTTGCCAAAGTTTTTCTGGCTTACCCTGATTGTTTGTGTGCCAAATTCACCTGTTTCATCACACCTATTGTGAATTTTTGTATCTGAAGAAACAGACATAAGGACTGACCTGGCTTCTTCAAAACCTGTTTCAAGAGGATTCAGCAAAACACCTATTTCCTTTGCTCCTTTTGCTCCTGTAATCTCACTGCTTGTGTCAGTGATTTTTGTAACAGCATAGATGGCAAGAAAAAGAATGAATGCTCCGACAATAATTGCAAAAAGCCATGCAAAAGATATCTGGATTCCGCGTTTATTCTCTTTTTTTATTACACCCATTTTATTGATTTATCTTTCTATTTTTACCTGGGCATCGCCGGTTTCTTTTACAAGAGTTAGCTTGATTTTTCCTCCCTTATTCTCAATGCAAAAGGGATTCTCATTTTGGGTGGTTGTGCCGATATCTATGTTTTTTATTTCTCCTGATTCAATTCCAGAAGAACCAACAGGATAAAAAGCAATATTATTTTCATCAAGAAGAGTTATCTTTAAATCAGTGAAGAAATTACTCTGCTCTCCTCTTGCCGAGCCATCAGGGTCAATAAAACAAATATATTCTATTTTTTTCGGCAGATTGTATTCTCTTTCCTGTGAGCCCTCAATGCTCTGCCAAATATTATTTACATCACTCTGGAGATCATCAAGAAAAAGTCCTGTTGTTGCTTTTTCCTGCACTCCAAGAAACATTCTTATTGCATAAAAGCCAAAAACCAAAAAAATAATTATCATAATAATTGAAAAAATCATTCCAAAAGATATTTTTAACTGACCTCTTTTTTCCATAAGTTAATGTCTGAAAGAAAGTTTATTAATTTATCCCATTTCTGATATATTAAATTAATAAACTAAGGAAAAATTAGCCTTAAGGTCATCTAAATCAGGCTTCATACGGCCTTGCAGTTATGCTGCACCTGTCTGGATTAGGCCTGTTATTAAATTCATCCTCACACTTTATGTAAAAGGTCTTGTCAGAATCCCATGGCAGGCTGTGAA
>CAYOAO010000060.1:0-1800 GCA_964402075.1 Candidatus Woesearchaeota archaeon | reverse complement strand
ATCTACACCTACACGACGCTCTTCCGATTATGTTGAAAAAATAAGAGAAAAATTAATTAAAAAAAATAAGGAAATAAACTGGTATCCTTCTCATATTAAAGAAGGAAGATTTGGAAAATGGCTTGAAGGAGCAAAAGATTGGGCATTGTCCAGATCTAAATTCTGGGGAACCCCCTTACCTATTTGGAAATGCAAATGCGGAAAAGAAAAAGCAATCGGAAGTATTGAAGAATTGAAAAAAGAAGCAAAAAAACTTCCAAAGGAAAAAATTGATTTGCATAAGCCATGGATTGATAAAATAAAATTAAAATGTGAATGTGGAAAGGAAATGGAAAGAGTAAAGGATGTTATTGATTGTTGGTATGATTCTGGTTCTGCAAGTTTTGCCCAGTTTCATTATCCTTTTGAAAATAAAAAAGAATTTGAGAAAAGATTTCCTTATGATTATATTGCAGAAGCAATTGACCAAACGAGAGGATGGTTTTACACTTTACATGTTTTAGGAGTAATTTTGTTTGACAAACCAGCATACAAAAATGTTATTTGTATGGGGCATATTGTTGATGCCAATGGAGAAAAAATGTCAAAATCCAAGGGAAACATAATAAAACCAAGGGAGATTATTGATAAAGCAGGAGTTGACGCTGTAAGACTGCAGTTTTTCACTTCAGACGCAGGAAGTCAAAAAAGATTTTCTTATGATTTAATGAAAGAAAATGTTCTTGGTTTTCTGAATGTATTATACAATTGTCACAGCTATTATAACCAACTTGATTCAAAAAAATGCTCTGTAAAAATAGAGGACAAATGGATTTTAAGCAAACTAAACAAATTAATAAAAGAAGTTTCAGAGGATTTGAATAATTATGAATTAAGCAAACCATTTGAAAAAATAACTAATTTTGTAGTAAATGGTTTTTCAAGAGGATATATTAAAATAACAAGGGAAAGGGAAGACACTAAAGAAATTCTTGGAGAAATTCTCGAAAAAGTATCTCTTTTGCTTGCTCCTTTTGCACCCTATATTTCAGAATATATTTATAATTCTTTTTCAAAAAAATCAGTTCATTTATCAGAATGGCCAAAAGATAATCCTAAAAAAGTTGATTCTGAACTGGAAAAAGAAATGGAATTAACAATGAAATTAATTGAACTGGGGTTGGCAGAAAGAGACAAAGCAGGAATTGGATTAAAATGGCCTCTACAGAAAGCAATTCTCTGCGGAAAGGATGTTGATTTAGAGGATGAATTAATTGAAATATTAAAAAGTCAGCTAAATATAAAAGAAGTAAAAATTGAGGATGAAGGGGAGTTAAAAGTCAAGCTAAACACTAAGATAACTCCTGAATTAGAAGCAGAAGGATATGCCCGTGAATTATCAAGACAGGTTCAGGAATTCAGAAAAAAGCTTGGGCTTAATAAAAAAGAATTAATTGACTTATTTATTTCTTGTGAAGAGGATTTTAAGAATAAATTCTCTACTCAAATGGAATTTTTAAAGTTGAGAACAAATTCTAAAAAGGTTGATTTTGTTCCAACTCCCCAGAAAGAAAAATTTAAAAACACTACAGAGTTTACTATAAGAGGTAAAAGAGGTTATATTGGTATTGTTAAAAAATAACTACCCACCGGTAACTTAATAAATTTACTCTTTTATCATAACAAAGTTTAAAAGGGGAAAGGAATAAGAGAATATATAGAAAATGATAGTAAAGGATGAATTTTTGAGCAGACTAAGAAAGATCTTTGATTTGAATCTTTATGAAGTTAAAGTTTGGACAGCTCTTTTATCAAGAGGGA
>CAYOAO010000059.1:0-1920 GCA_964402075.1 Candidatus Woesearchaeota archaeon | reverse complement strand
AAAAAACAGAAATATATAAAAACCGCTTTTTCTTACTGAGGGCATGAATAGAAAACTAGGGAAAGGTTTTGAATGGAATTTAGGACCTGTGGGAATATGTTCTCTAGTTTTCACAACAAAAATTAGAGCTTACTCAATTTAATCCAAGTCACTTTCTTTGGGCTTGAATTGAATTGGGATTTTTTCTATATCAATTTGAGCTTAAGATAGGATTTCTGGATTAATTGGGTTTTTTAAAAAAATGGAAACCTTATTAGAAGGAGAAGAAGACAAGAAGCTTCTTGAAAGAGAGCTTACTGAACTGATGGAAGTTACCTTTAAGATGGAATATGAATTAGAGCTTGCACTTCAGGAAGCTAAGTCAGAGAAATAAATGAAAAAAGAGAAGGGAAGGTCTGATATACCTGTCAGGCTGCCAGTGGTTCTTATAAAAATCTAATAGCTTTTTCCTATGTAAACCCAGTAATCTGCTTGCTTTCCTGAGACAATGCATTTTTTTCCCTTTATTTCTGGCTGGCTTGCAGGTCTGCAAAGTGTTTTTGCCCCTTTTGTCTTTTCCTTTAAAATATCTTCAACCTCTCTTGAATTTTTAAGGGGGACAAGAACAACTTTTTTCTGATCTATTTTTTTAATTGTTTCCTGCAGGTTTTCTGCCTTGGAAAGATTTTTCTGAAGAAGTTCCTTTGCTCTCCTGAAAAGTTCTTCCTGAATGTCTTCAAGCTCTGCTTCTATTTTTTTCCTTAAATCTTTGTTTTTTGTTATGGTTTTTTTATGATTATCCCTTCTGACAATTACTGCCTGGTTTTTTTTCAGATCATTTGGTCCTATCTCAATTCTGAGAGGAATGCCTTTTAATTCCCATTCATTGAATTTATAGCCCGGAGTTACTTCAGGTCTTTCATCCAAAAGAGGATTGTACTTTGAAAGTTTTTTTGAAATTTCCTTTGCTTTTTTCAGAATATTTTTATTTTTCTCAAATCTTATCGGCACAATTACAATTTTATTGGGAGCAATTCTTGGAGGGATTATCAATCCTCTGTCATCTGAATGAACCGCAAACATTGTTCCAAGCATTCTTGTTGAAATTGCATGGGTGTTTTGGTAAGCGTATTCTTCTTTTTCCTCTTTTGTCTTGAATTTTATATTATAAGCCTTTGCAAAATTTTGCCCGTCATAATGGAAGCAGGTTCCTTCCACCATTTTTCCGTTTGGCAGATAGTGATGCATTTTTTCAGAAAAAACCGCTCCTGCAAATTTTTCCTTGTCGGTCTTTCTTCCGTAAATTCCGGGCAGAGCCATCAGGCCTTCTGTTATCTTGTTGTAAGCTTTCATAACTTTTTTTCCGTGCTCAATTGCTTCTTTTTCTGAGGAAAAAACCGTATGAAGCTCATTCCATAAAAATTCTCTTGTTCTGAGGAATAAAACAGGATGCCTGAATTCCCATCTAACAATATTATTCCACTGATTGTATAACAAAGGCAGATCTCTCCAGCTCCTTATCCATTTTGAATAAAGATCATACATTATTGCTTCTGATGTCGGGCGAACTGCAAGGCGCTCTCCTAATTTGGTGTTTCCGCCCTGTGTTACCCATGCAACCTCTGGCGCAAATCCCTCAACATGCTCTTCCTCTTTTGATAAAAGAGATTCAGGAATGAACAAAGGGAAATAAACATTTTTTACTCTGATTTTTCTGAATTCCTTGTCTGTTTCTTCCCTGATTTTCTCCCACATAGCCCATGCTGTCGGCTTAAACACCATGCATCCTGAAACAGGGGTATAATCCGCAAGATCTGCCTTAAGTATCAGCTGCTGAAACCACTCTGAGAAATTCCCAGTTTTCTTTGCTGTCAGACCTTCCTGTTTTCCTGCTTTTTTGCCTGTTTTATTTTTTTGCATTTTAATTTATTATTGTGGAAT
>CAYOAO010000058.1:0-1933 GCA_964402075.1 Candidatus Woesearchaeota archaeon | reverse complement strand
TTTTCATTGTAAGAGAAAAAAGACTGGGTTTTTAAGGATTTTTATTTAAAAAATTTGATTTAATCACTTTATCTTTTTTGGTATCTAAGATTAAATAGTCCCCATTATAACCAACATTATACATCAGAGTATCTCTAATTTTTGCCTTCCCTTTTGCTTCATGAATATGGCCGCAAAAAACATATTTTGGGGGGTATTTTTTAATATAATTTAAAATAACCTTGCTTCCTGCATGTTTTCCTACCCAATGTTTTGGAGGGTTATATTTTGAAGAAACTTTATCTAAATAGCCATAAGGGGGCTGATGACAAATAAGAATGTCTACTTTCCTGAAATTCTCTAAAATTTTTTTTGCCTTTTTAGTTTCTTTTTTTACTTTTTTAAGTTTCTCTTTTTCTTCTTCCTTAAATTCCTTATACCAACAAATATCTTCAAAATACTCCAAAAAACCGATCCTCAATCCCCCGATTTCTCTAACCCCATTCCTAACCAGATGAAAATTTTTTAGTTTTTTTAGATTTTTTCTTAAATAAGGTAACTTAACCCCGTATTCCTTTTCTTCTTTTTTGACTTCAGAATCTTTTATCATATTTGTTCCAACATTTCCTAGAATAGAATAGACAGGAATCTTCTTGCAAAAGTATTTTACAATATTAATAGTTGAATTATGAATCTCTTCATAAATCTTTAAGAAAGTTTTTGAATCATACTCTAATTCAAGCAAGCCCTCCTTTTCTCTCTTGAGATTTTCAAAATAAAATTTTCTGGCAAGATCTGCTTTCCCTAAGTCTCCTGTCATCAAAATTAAATCAATTTCTTTAGTGGGAATATTTTTTATTTTTTTCAGATTGCCATGAGGGTCTCCAACAACCAGTATTTTCATTCCTCTTAAAACCAAGTTATATTTAAAAAACTAATTAAAAAATAAAAGAAAAAATTAAAAAATTAAAAGATAACTTATTCTGAATTACCTTCATCAGAGCCTTCATTTGCATTTTCTTCAGTTGCTTCTTCTGAACTTTCACTTGCCTCTTCAGCAGCTTCTTCTTTCACTTCTTCCGGCTTTTCTTCGCCTTCATTACTTATGCCTGCTTCTTTTTTCTCTTCTTCAAGGCTCTTTTCTATTTCTTCGTTCTTTTGTTCTTCTTCCATTTGAATAAATTTTGTTTTAGAATAAAAAAGGGTATTATTCAGCATTTTTAAAGATTTCTAAAATTTTTAAGAATAAAAAAGAAAGAAAAGAAAAAAATAAATGATTTTTCAGTTACCAATCATCATCAGAGTCTTCATCATCACTTTCATCATCTTCCATATCTTCTTCAGACTCTTCTTCGTCCTCAGGGCTCTCGTTAAATTCGTCTTCCATTTGAATTCATATGTTTTAAAATAAAGAGAGGTATTCCCGGTCTTTTTAAAGATTTCTGAGTTTTAAAGAATGAAAACAAATCAGGGGTCTTTTCTTGTAACTGTCCTGGGGAAAGCGATTGCGTCTTTTATCGTCGGCAAACCGCAAATCCATTTAATCAGTCTTTCTGTTCCAAGACCATAGCCTCCGTGAGGAACAGCACCATATCTGTTAATATCAAAATAATATTTATAATCCTCAAGCTTCTCGCCTTTTTCTTTCAGGGATTTTTTCAGCTCTTCTATATTAGTCTCCCTCTCACTTCCCCCAATCAGCTCTCCGTTTGCCTCTGGTCCAAGCATATCAAAGCATCTCGCAACTTTTGGATTTTTGGAATCTTTTGGCTTGTAAAAAGCCATTACAGATTTAGGGTAATATGTTACAAAAACAGGAGTATTATACAATTCCATTAATTTCTCTTCTTCTATTGTTCTCAGGTCCTTGCCCCACTTAACTTTCATCTTTTTCTTATCATTAAGAATTTTTAATGCCTTTTCATAAGTTATTCTTGGAAATTTCTTCTTTAAT
>CAYOAO010000057.1:0-1958 GCA_964402075.1 Candidatus Woesearchaeota archaeon | reverse complement strand
AATAAAAAAGAGGAACCAAAACATCCTGATTTTGTAAAATGGTTTTCTGAGCTGGATAAAAATTCAGGAAGTATTGTTGGAGGAAAAGGGGCAAATCTTGGGGAGATTTACAATCTCAAAATTCCTGTTCCGCAGGGATTTGCTGTAACAGCACAGGCTTATGATTATTACATAAAAAAGGCAGGTATTGACAATAAAATAAAAGAAATCCTTGAAAAAATTAATTATGAAGAAACAGACCAGCTGAACAAATCCGCAAGAGAAATCCGCGAAATAATAGAAAAAGCTTCAATGCCTCCTGAAATGGAAAAAGAAATTGTTGAATCTTATGAAGATCTGGGGGCAGAAGAGGCAGGCCTGAAAGAGAAACCAGCTGATGAGATTATTGAAAAGCCTTCATTATCTGAAGGGCCTTTTGTTGCAGTCAGAAGTTCAGCTACTACAGAAGACCTTGCAGAAGCAAGTTTTGCAGGCCAGCAGGAAACTTTTCTGAATGTGAGAGGAAAGAAAGATCTTTTGGAGAAAATAAAAAAATGCTTCTCATCGCTTTTCACACCAAGAGCAACATACTACAGGAACAAAAAAGGATTCAAGCATGAGCAGGCAAGCCTCTCAGTCATTGTCCAGAAAATGGTGGATTCTGACAAGTCAGGGGTTATTTTTTCAAAAGACCCGTCCATGAAAAAAGATAATGTGATTATAGAGGCTGTTTTTGGTCTGGGAGAGGGAATTGTCTCAGGACAGATTTCGCCTGACAGATATGTTATCTCCAAATCAGGAGAAGGCAAAGAAAAGGAATTAAAAATCAAGGAAAAAGAAATTGGAATAAAGAAGATTGCCATAACCCGTGACCCTGCCGGGGGAAAGCAGATTGTTAAACTTAAGGAGGAAAAATCAAAACAGCAGGTGCTTAGGGAAAATGAAATAAAAATCCTTACTGAAATTGCCTTAAAACTTGAAGACCATTACAAAAAACCGCAGGACATTGAATTTGCAATTGAGAACAATGAAATTTACATTGTGCAGACAAGGCCGATAACGACTCTTGAAAAAAGGGGAGAGGCAGGTGCGGTACATGAGCTTAAAGGAGAAGTCATATTAAAAGGGCTTGCAGCATCCCCTGGAATAGGCTCTGGAAAAATAAAAATAGTAAAAAATCTTGAGGATCTGGGGAAAGTAAGGAAGGGGGATATTCTCGTCACAGAAATGACAAATCCTGACATGGTTGTAACAATGCAGAGATGCGCGGCAATTGTCACAGATGAAGGAGGACTCACAGCGCATGCAGCAATAGTATCAAGGGAAATGGGAATCCCTGCCATTGTAGGAACGCAGACAGCAACAACAAAATTAAAGGAAGGAGAAGTTATTACTGTTGACGGCTACACAGGAAAAGTATACAAAGGAAAAATTGCAGAAACCGCTCAGAAAGAGGTAAAAAAAGTGGCTGCTGAAACAAAAACAAATCTCAAGGTTATAATTGACCTTCCTAGTTTTGCGCAGCGCGCTGCAAAAACAGGCCTGAAAAAAGTAGGGCTTGCGAGGCTTGAGGGAATAATTGCTGAATCAGGAAAACACCCTCAATATTTTCTGAAAAATAATGACATAAAAAAGTATGAGGAAATTATCTTTAAGGGGCTCGGTGAAATAGCAGAATATTTTGAGGAAATATGGGTAAGAACATCTGATATAAGAAGCGATGAATTCCAGAATCTTGAAGGTGCTTCAAAAGAAATAGAGACAAATCCTATGCTGGGAATGCATGGAATAAGATACGGCCTGAAAAATCCTGAGATTCTGAAGGCAGAATTAAATGCAATGAAGCGTGTTCATGAAAAAGGATGCAAAATAGGAATACTTGCACCGCAGATAATTTCTGTTGAAGAGGGAAGAAAAATAAAATCATATATCAGGGAAATTGATTTCACTCAGGCAAAAATAGGGGTTATGGTTGAAAC
>CAYOAO010000056.1:0-2027 GCA_964402075.1 Candidatus Woesearchaeota archaeon | reverse complement strand
AGAAAATCAGGAAGAAAAAAGAAAAAGAAAACAAAAAAGAAAAAATGAAAAAGTCAGCTGTTTTCCTGATATTCCTTTCCATTGTTATCATTATGCTGGCCTTGTCTTTTTACATTTTTTTAAGAACTTCTGAACCCTCAGAAATCCCTGACAACCAGGTTGTAAGTGTTATAGACGGCGATACTTTTGAGATTTATGATGCAGATTCTGATTCTTTTCTTACAATCAGGCTTTTGTGCGTAGATACTCCTGAAAAAGAACAGGAAGGCTATGAAGAAGCAAAATTATTTCTTGAATCTCTAATCCTTGATAAACAAGTCAGCCTTAATTCCTCTATAACAGACAAAGATAATTACGGAAGATTGCTAAGATATGTTTATGTAAACACAACTTTTGTGAATCAGGAAATTCTAAGTCAGGGCTATGGGGAATTATTAATTATTCCTCCTGAAGAATGCAAGGAAATCACCACCTAACCCTTCCTCAGCAAGTCAAAAAAGCTCTTTTTTTCAAATGATTTTATTTCCGGCTTCCCTTCCTTTCCTTCCAGATCAATATTTATTTTCAAAAGCCCTAGCATTGAAACAAAAACAGTGCACACAAGAAGGTTTTTTTCCTCATAATTTTGAAGGGAGATTATTATCTTCTGAAGCTTATTTTTTAAGTTCTGAAGCTCCATTTCACTGATAATCATTTTTTCTATATCTCTAAAGTCAAAATTGAAACTTTTCTCTGATTTTATCTTTCCAGGGATTTTTTTATTAATCATCTCAACAGGAATTTTTTCAATCTTTCCTGATTCTTCAAATTTGAAGCTAAATATCTCTCCTTTTTCAGGAATATAAAAGTCAAGATGGCGCTGATTGTCCTGCCCTTCCTTGTCTATTGTAAAAAAACCAGAGCACAGATATGCCTTTGGATTTTCTTTCATAAATTCCTTAAAAACACCAGATGATTTTAATTTTTCCAGATAAAGTTGAAGGTTCATTTCCTCTCCCCAATCTCCTTCTTAATCATTTCTGCGAACTTTTCCAGTTTCATTTTCTTTATTTTTTTGTTTCCGCGGATTCTCAAAGCTATTTCTCCTGATTTTTCTTCTTTATCTCCTGCAACAGCAATATAAGGAATCCTCATTAATTCAGCATCCTTAACCTTGCTTTGGATTGTGGTTGACCTGAAATCTGCATCAATTCTCAAGCCCGGAACTTTTTCTTCCAGTTTCTTGATTGCTTTCTCAGCATATTTCCTGTTCCTGTCTGTAAAGCTAAGAACCCTGACCTGAATAGGAGCAAGCCATGTCGGCAGTCTTCCGTTTGTATGCTCAAGAAGAATTCCGATAAATCTCTCCAGACTGCCAAAAACAGCCCTGTGTATCATTACAGGTCTTTTCTTTTTATTGTCCTTATCAGTATACTCAAGCCCAAATCTCTCTGGCATTGAAAAATCAACCTGAATAGTCCCGCACTGCCATTTCCTTCCCAAAGAATCCTTTAAGTGAAAATCAATTTTAGGACCGTAAAAAGCACCATCTCCTTTATTTATTTTGTATTTTATTTTGTTTTTCTTCAGAACATTTTCAAGGGCTTTTTCAGCCTTGTTCCAGACAGCATCACTTCCTATCCTTTTCTCAGGCCGTGTTGAAAATTCTATCTCATACTTAAAGCCAAATTTCTCATAAATTCTTTTCATTAGTTTTATTGCTCTCAAAACTTCTGATTCCAGCTGCTTTTCCCCACAGAAAATATGAGCGTCATCCTGGGTAAATTCAATAACCCTGAACAATCCTGCCAAAACACCTGAAAGCTCCTGCCTGTGCACCACTCCAAACTCTGCAACCCTCATAGGAAAATCTTTGTAAGACTTTGGCTTTTGCTTAAAAAGAATCAATCCTCCAGGACAATTCATAGGCTTGGCTGCAAATTCTCTTTTCTCATATTCAGACAAAAAAATATTCTCCCTGTATTTTTCCCAATGTCCTGACAAAAGCCATAATTTTTTGTCAAGAATTTCAGGAGTTCTTATTTCTT
>CAYOAO010000055.1:0-2036 GCA_964402075.1 Candidatus Woesearchaeota archaeon | reverse complement strand
CAATGCAGGCCATGCCCTTGGAAGCGCAATGGTTCATTTTAATGTTGGAAACGGCCTTCATAATTTCCTTTATACAGGAGACTTCAAATACACAAAGACAAGGCTTCTTGACCAGGCTGTGACAAGTTTTTCGAGAATAGAATCTGTTCTGACAGAAGCAACTTATGGGGCAAAAACAGATATTCTCCCTCCAAGGCTTGAGTCAGAGGAAAAGCTCCTTGACATAATTAAAAAAACAATTGATAGGGGGGGAAAGGTTCTGATTCCAGAGCTTGGCCTTGGGCGTGCGCAGGAGACAATGCTTATATTAAATGATGCAATAAAATCCGGGAAACTGCAAAAAATTCCTGTTTACATTGACGGAATGATATGGGATATTAACGCAGTCCATACAGCTTATCCTGATTTTCTCAGCAATCATGTAAGGTCATCTATTTTCCAGGATAAGAATCCCTTTGTTTCAGATATCTTTTCACGTGTCGGCTCTTCCCGGGAAAGGAAAGAAGTTGTTGAAGGAGGTCCGTGTGTTGTTCTTGCAACATCAGGTATGCTTGTCGGAGGAGCCTCTGTGGAATATTTAAGGGAACTCGCCGGCAATGAAAAAAACTCCATAATTTTTGTTTGTTATCAAGGTGTTGGCTCTTTGGGAAGGCAGGTGCAGGAAGGGCTTAAGGAAACAAGGATGACTGTAGACGGGCGTGAGGAATTTGTCAAAATAAATCTTGAGGTGCATACAATTGCAGGATTCTCTGCCCATGCAGGAAGAAATGAAATAATGTCTTTTTTTAACAATATGAGGCCAAAACCAAAAAAAATTATGATAAATCACGGGGAAGTCTCAAAATGCCTTGACCTGGCTTCTGCACTTTACAAGCTTAACAGGGTTGAGACAAGTGTGCCGAGAACCCTGGAGACAGTGAGATTGAGATAATACAGCAAAGACTATTCCTTAGTTTCCTTTCATAAAAATAGTTTTAAAAACTATTTTTCATTTAATTTATTAATGGATGCGGGATTCGTAAAAACCCGCAGGAGGTTTTTACTATGAAACACAATCTGAAAATAACAGCAGTCCTTCTTTCAATGTTTCTTGTCACGCAGCTTATCGGGCTTGCAGTTGTAAATGCAGATATTTTTCACATAAAAGAGGAAGTTAACGGAACTGTGCAGCAGGTTTCAAACCCAAATCTTGCCTGGTTAGCTCCCCCTGAAATAGAGAGAGAAAGTGATTTTCTCAGTATTTTTTTTAGTTTAATAATCGCTTTTGTAATTGCAATATCTTTATTGTTCTTCTTAAGCAGGTTTAAATTCGCATTACTGCTAAGAACCTGGTTTTTTGTAGTTGTATGCATTGCTCTTTTCCTGGCTTTTTATTCCTTTGAAAAAATTATTGGTCTTGAAATAAAATCTCCTTTATTGATATCAATTGCTGCTGTTATTGCTGTCTCTCTTGCTTTTATTAAAATTTACAAGAGAAATCTCATAGTCCATAATTTTACAGAACTTTTGGTTTACCCGGGAATTGCAGCTATCTTTGTTCCTATTCTCAATATTTATACAATTATTGCTCTTTTGGTTATTATCTCTGTTTATGATATCTGGGCTGTCTGGCATTCCGGAATTATGCAGAAAATGGCAAAATACCAGATAAATAAAGTACGAATCTTCTCCGGATTTTTTGTTCCTTATTTCTCAGGAAGAACAAGGAAAAATATTAAGAAATGGAAAAAAACCCTTAAAAAATCAGAATTGGAAAAAAAGAAAGTTAAGGTAAATGTTGCAATTCTCGGAGGAGGTGATGTTGTTTTCCCTATTATTACAGCAGGAGTTGTTCTCAAGACTCTCGGACTTTACCCTGCAATTCTTGTAATAATAGGAGCAACTCTTGGTCTGGCATATCTTTTTGCAAGGTCAGAGAAAAAGAAGTTTTACCCTGCAATGCCATTTATAACAACAGGAATTTTCATTGCAATAGGAATTAGTTATTTGGTTTTTTGATTAGTTGTTTTTTTTGACTCGGTGCTTTTGGTGCCCAT
>CAYOAO010000054.1:0-2106 GCA_964402075.1 Candidatus Woesearchaeota archaeon | reverse complement strand
CAACAATCCCCCCAGAACCAGCAACATTTTTTGGTTTTCCCGGCTTATTCATATCCTCCCAGATCATTCATGCCTGCTTGGCTTTTTTTATCCAGAAAGGTATCCCAATTAAAACTAAAAGAAAACTAAGAAGTACCAGAACTAAAAGAAAACTAAGGAATACCGAGAAAATTAAAATTTCCATGAACTAAGATAGTTATCCTTATTTTTAAATTTTACAGAATTAATCAAAAGAGAAGAGGAGTAAAGTAAACTTCTATAACAGCAGCAATAATAAGGATTATCAAAGCAATAAAGAGAAGAGCTATTGTATTCTCAAGAATATGAATGGTTCTTTTTCCCTGGATTCCGTTTCTTAAAATGCCAACACCAAAAATTCCTCCGGCCAAAGCTGCTATGAAATATGCTGTGATTTCAGGAAATCCATGAATCATATACCTTGCAATTCCCAGAGGAATGTCTTTTACAGAATGCTGCGTGAAAATAGCTATTGTGGCAGAGATAACACTTGCATTCCAGGCAAGAACAAAAATAGCTCCTGCACCAAAAATAAGCGATAGCAAGAGGGTAAAAATAAGAACATAGACATTGTTTTCAATTATTGCTAAAAACCTTACTCCTTTTGTCACAGCTCCTGTGCTTACTGAAGAAGATTCTCTGGAGAAATCATATTTTCCTATGCAGTCCTGTATGTTTCCAGGACTGTTTATTCTGCAATAAGTTTCTATCTGTGCATTAAAAAGTGTTGAATTTCCAAGAACAATATACCAGAATGAAAAAGCCACAATAAATCCCATGAAGAGAAACATAAGGGAAAAGATAGCATCCTTATGAATCTTCCATGTGCTCCAGAAGCCAAATACCTCTTCATCTTCTTTTTCCTCTTTTTTTATAATAAAGTACATAAAGGGAAGGGAAAAAATCACGCAAAAAGTGACAACTATCATTCCTGAATACTGGGAAAGAACAGGATCACCTGAAAAAAACCCTCTTACCATTAACAAAGAAAGTGATGCATAAATCATTCCCACAAAAAACATTTTCCAGGGACCTTTTTCAACCTTTTTTGGGTTAACCATACTCTCGAGCATGTCATAGATAGAAGGATACAATTTTTAAACTTTCTTAGTATAGTAATAAAATGAATAAAAAAGAAAAGAGGAAAAAATTTAATCAGATTGTTAAAAATATAAAGGATATTAAAATTCAGGGAGCTACAAACATTGCCAAAAAAGCTCTCTATGCTTATTTTCTTGTTCCGACAAAACAATCAAAGAACAGACTTCTAAATTCCAGGCCAACAGAGCCGATGATGGAAAATGTTCTGGAACTTGCTGAAAAAGGAATTCCTAAAAACCAGATACTTTCACATTTTAAAGAAGCGCAGGATAAAATAAACAAAAAAGTTTTCAGGCTGATAAAAAAAGATGATGTGATTTTCACGCACTGCCATTCCAAAAATGTTGTTAATGCCCTGATTTATGCAAAGAAAAAAGGAAAAAAATTTGAGGTTTATAATACAGAGACCCGGCCTTTGCTTCAGGGAAGAAAAACAGCTCATGAATTGAAAAAAGCCGGAATAAAAGTAACAATGTTTGTTGATTCTGCTTTGGGTGTTGCCTTGTCAAAGGAGCAGGGAACAAAAAAAGCTGACAGGGTTTTTCTGGGAGCCGACGCTATCTTAAAAAAAGGAATAATAAACAAGATAGGCTCAGAAGTCATTGCAAATATTGCAAGAGACAATAAAATTCCTGTTTATATTATTGCTGATTCATGGAAGTTTACAAAATCAAAGATTCCTCTTGAAAACAGGAAATTAAACGAGGTCTGGAACAGGGCGCCTAAAAAAATCAGGATAAAAAATCCTGCATTTGAATTTGTTGACAAAAAATATATAACAAAGATAATTACTGAAGAAGGGATGTGAAAAAAGCCAATTTCTTCTCATACAACCTTCATTATTTTTCTGAAAATGCTGCTGAAAATCATTGAGCCGATTAAATAAAACCAGAACCAGCTTAAAAAACCGAAGAATTTGGGATCACCTATTAAGCTAAAAAAATCCCTGAACCATCTAAAAAATAATATCAGCGGAATTGCTGTGTA
>CAYOAO010000053.1:0-2162 GCA_964402075.1 Candidatus Woesearchaeota archaeon | reverse complement strand
AAGTTAAAAGAGGAATTGGGACAATAAGGCAGGATGTTAATATTTCTATTTTAAATGGAAATAGGATTGAGATGAAAGGTGTACAAGATATGAGGATGTTTATCAAAACAATTGAAAATGAGGTTTTACGGCAGAGAGAATTATATAATAAGAAAAAGCCCACTCCTGCAGAAGTAAGAAATGCTCTTCCTGATGGAAGCTCTGAATTTTTAAGACCTATGCCTGGTGCAGACAGAATGTATCCTGAAACAGATTTACCTTTATTGAAGATTTCAAGAGAGTTGATTAATGAAATTAAGAAAAATCTTCCTAAATTAAGAAGTGATATTGCAGGTGAATTAAAAGAAAAAGGTTTGTCTGGTGAGATGTTAAAATTAATTTTAAGTAAAAATAAAATTGAAGAACTTAAATTCTTGTCTGGGATTTATAATAAACCTAATTTTATTGCAAAGATGATTATTTTGTTTCCAAAGGAAATTGCTTCTAAAACTGGAAAGAAATTTGAGGAAATTGAAGAAATTGTTTCTGATTCTTATGAAGATATTTTGAAAAAAGTGGATAAGAAGAAAATTTCAGAATCAGAGGTTAAAGATTTAATGATTAGATTGGTTAATGGAGAAGGTTTAGAAGGGGCAATTAGTGTTGAGAAAGCAGATTCTTCAGAAGTTGAAGAAAAGATAATGAAGATGATTAAAGAGAAACCAGGTTTAAATGCAAATGCTTATATGGGATTAGTTATGGCTGAGATGAAAGGAAAGGTAAATGGAAAAGAAGCAATGGATATTATCAGGAAGCTAGTGGGGGAGAGATGAAAATCCTAATCATTGGAGACTTGCATGGAAGAAAACCAAGAATTCATTTCAAAGAATTTGACTGCATAATCCAGGTCGGAGATGTTTGTGATGATAGGAGTTTTAGGCCATATCTTAAAAAATGGTTTAATTCAATGAAGAAAGATAAAGATAATGCTCTTTCTGATGATAATTTTATTATAGATGAAATTGGAGAAAAAGGACTGAGAAGATTAGAGAGAGATTCTTTAAAAAGAGGGCGGGAAGTTCTAAAATACCTAAATTCATTTGGAAAACCTGTTTTTATTGTTCCGGGTAACTGGGATCAGAGTTATGGAAAGACAAAGATAAAGGATATGGATAAGAGCGATTATAACTACCTTAAGGCTTTTTATGATTTTTATCTTGGAGATAAAATAAATCCCGCATTAATCAAGGGACTTAAAAATATAAAAGATTGCCAGTTTAAATCCCATGAATTTGATGAAATCAATTTTTTTGGTTATGGGTTAAGTTCTGGGTATGAACATTACAAAAGGCGCAGAAAGTTAAATATCACCAAACAACAGCATAAAGACTTAAAGAAGGCATATTTTAATCTTCTTAGAAAATTATTTGAGAGATATAAACAAAGAAATAAAAAATACCCTACAATCTTTATCTCCCACAATATTCCAAGAGATACGAAATTAGATATAGTAAGAAATAAAGAGAATTATGCAAATAACATGCATTTAGGTTCTTCTCTTGCAAGAAAATTTTGTGAAAAATATCAACCTTTACTTTGTATTGGGGGGCATGTCCATGAGAGTCCTGGAAAAGATAAAATTGGAAAAACAATCCTCATTAATCCGGGATTTGGAAGAGATGCGCAAGTTTTGATTGATATAGATGAAAATAAAGGCAAGATAAGAAATATTAATTTTTATGGAAAGAACAAATGAAATACAAAAAAATTGTTGTTTTTGGTTTAACTGCAAGTGGAAAATCAACTTTTGCTAAAAAATTATCTAAGATTTTAAAAATAAAAATTTATCATAGTGATGATTTTGCATATAAGAAAAAATGGACTGTGAAATCAAGCGAAAAAGAATTTATGCAGAGGCTTGCTAAGGTTATGGTAAGAAAAGAATGGATAATTGAGGGGGTTCATTCTGAATGGCTTGCAAGAGCGGTAAGGAAGGCGGAATTGGTGGTTTTTCTTAATCCAAATAAATTTATTATGACTATGCGGGTTTTAAAAAGGTCAAAAGAAAAAAAAGACACAATCAAACAAAAATTAAAACTTATTTATTGGGTTTATAGGTGGGGACCAGGATGGTATAGAAAATATAAAACTTGCTCAAAAGAATTCCTGGAAATAAGGAATAG
>CAYOAO010000052.1:0-2227 GCA_964402075.1 Candidatus Woesearchaeota archaeon | reverse complement strand
CATTAAGTTTCCCTTACATGAAGAAAAAAGGAATAACATTCAAGGATGTTATTGATGCATACAAAAATGACAAGGTTAAGGAGCTTGCAAAAAAAGCTCCTCTGCATGAAATTGTTCTTAATATGGTTATAAAGCATCATCCAAATCCTGTTGATGCACAAAAATACAGAATTCCAAAAATCTGGCACGGAGACCTGAATTCAAAACTCGGAAAAGATCTTGTTAAATGCAATCCAGAGGGAGATGCTGTTTTTGTGCCTATAAAAATTGTTGTTGACAAGCATGCCGGTGAAATTGCATGCGGAAGATTATTCTCCGGAACAATAAAGCAGGGTGATGAAGTTTACATGAACCTTGCAAAAAGAACAGTAAGAATTCAGCAGGTTTCTGTCTATAAGGGAGCCCAGAGAATAATTGTTCCAGAGGTGCTGGCAGGGAATGTGGTCGGAATTGTCGGATTAAAAGATGTTTTTGCAGGAGAAACAGTTAGCAAAAATCCAATAGAGCCTTTTGAGGCAATAAAGCACTTATTTGAGCCTGTTGTTACAAAATCCATTGAAGCAAAAAAAGCAGCAGATCTTCCAAAGCTTGTTGAAATATTAAAGCAGGTAAGGAAAGAAGACCCTTCTATAAAAATAGAAATTAACGAACAGACAGGTGAAAGTCTTATGTCTGGTATGGGAGAGCTTCATCTTGAGATCATAGAAAACAGGATAAAGACAGAAAAAGGGCTTGATGTAAAAACCTCGCCGCCGATAATAGTTTACAGGGAAACAATAGCAAAGGAATCACCTTCTGTTGAAGGGAGAAGCCCGAACAAGCACAATATTTTTTACATGAAGGTTGCTCCGCTGGAAAATGAAGTTTATGAAGCAATAAAAAGCGGAGATCTTCCTGAAGGAAGAATAAAAAAGAAAAATGAAACTGTTTCCAAGGTTCTTTCAGATATTGGCTGGACAGGGGATGTAATAAGAAATGTCAGGGATATTTACAAGGGGAATGTTTTTCTGGATGAAACACGGGGAGAAGTCCATATAGGAGAAGTTATAGAAATGGTTCTTGATGCATTTGAAATGGTCATGGACCAGGGGCCTTTAGCCAGAGAACCCTGCATGAAAATTAAAGTCTCACTCGTTGATACAAAACTCCATGAAGATGCAATTCACAGAGGTCCTGCCCAGGTTTATCCTGCAGTAAGGGAAGCAATTGTTGAGGCAATGAAAAAGGCAAACGCATATATTCTTGAGCCATTGCAGATTAATGTGATAGAAATGCCAAACAAATTCCTTGCAGAAGTTACAAAGATTGTCAACAGCAAGAGAGGACAGATGATTGAGGTTAAGCAGGAAGGAACCCAGGCAGAAATGAAGGCAAAGCTTCCTGTTGCAGAAATGATTGGCTGGAGCAATGATTTGCGTTCAGCAACAGAAGGCAGAGGAACCAGCTCTCTTCTTGACCAGCTGTTTGAGAAAGTTCCCGCAAGCATCCAGCCAGAAGTTGTAAAGAGAATCAGGAAAAGAAAAGGGCTTTCAGAAAACCAATAATCTTATAATCATAAAAATTCTTTTCTAGTGATGGAAAAAGAAAATTCAAAATTAATTCTCTCTTTGATTTGCCTGGCTGTTTTCTTTTTTCTGGCAATGAGAATTGTAATCTCAGGCAGTTTTCAGATTGATGATTTTGTAAATCAAAAAATCTCTTTATTGCAGAACAGCTTTCTTGACAAAGTTTTTACTTTTACCGGAAGCTGGCTTAAGTTGATTCTTATAGGAACAGGTCTTATTGCAATTTTTTTCCTTTATATCGGAAAAAGAAAAAAAGAATCCCTGATTCTTGCGGTCAGCCTTGGCTCAGGATATATCCTTGAGCAGATAATCAAATTTTTAATTCAAAGACCTAATCCGGGAACGGATATAATTCAAAGCATGGATTACAGCTTCCCCAGTGGTCACGCTATTTATTCAATAATACTTTTCTCACTTTTAATTTATTTTTACAAAGACAAAATAAAAAATAAGACTATGAAAATATTTTTTATTTTAATAGATGTATTAATAATTTTGTTTGTCGGTTTTAGCAGAATTTATGTCAGGGCACACTGGTTTACCGACGTCATCGGAGGATATGCAGCAGGATTTTTTATTTTGACCGTTGTTTTATGGATTTTTAAGATAAAAAACCCTGAGGATTAACTAGATTTATATTAAAGTGCATTTATTGCATCAAC
>CAYOAO010000051.1:0-2232 GCA_964402075.1 Candidatus Woesearchaeota archaeon | reverse complement strand
AATTTATCTTCTTTTCTTCTTTTTCTTTTTGGTCTTTTTCTTGGCTTTCTTCTTGGCTTTCTTCTTTTTGCCACCCCTTGCCATCTTTGCTTCGCAAACATTTCCGCTTCCGTCAACATAGTAAAGATGTCCTGGCTTTCTTTTGACCACTCCTCTCTTGATAATTTTTCCCATTATTCTACCTCCTTTTTAGTATTATGAAAAACCAAATAATAAAAACTATTTAAATCTTTCTCTCTCCGACGAGAAATTCTGTAATTCCGGAGTATTTACTGTTAAAGGGTATTTCAATCAGTTTTGAAAAGCTTTTTCCTTCCGGAACACTGACAGAAATCCTGAATGGCCTTACTTTTTTAATGCTAAGAACCCTTTCTTTTTTATCAAGCCAGACAGCAATAAAGGGAAAAAAGACAAAAAAAGAGTGTATTTTTATTTTTTCCGGATTTCTAAACTCAAATAAAAGTGCCTGTGCACTTTGTCTTTTTTTAAACATAAGACCTGAAAATCTTCCAAAAAAACTGCAAACCCTGACATCAAGGCTGATTTTTTTATTCTTATAATCAAAAGAGATTTTCCTTTGTTTTCTTTTTTCTTTCATTTTCCTTTTTTGATTTATATTCTATGTAATTTTTTTCAATGTTTTTCTCGCAGACACGGTCATGATGCCTGAATCCCCCGCCAAAACTTGCAGGAATATGCATCAGTTCATGAATTATAACTTTTATTTTTTCTTCTTCAGGAAGCCTGTCAAATCTCTCTGACAAAAATTCAAGAACATAAAAAGCTTTTATTCCAATTGCTTTCTGGATAAGCTTCCCGATTGTATGGCAACGGGCAACTGTTCTCTTTGAAGAAGTTCCAGAACTCCTGAAGCATTTAACCCTTTCAATTTTTACATGCGGAAAAAGGAATGCAGAAATCTCCTCTGCAATTTTCTGTATGTCCGGAGCAAATTCATATTTCATTTGATTATAATCGCAGAGGCGCTCCAGCCGGGAATCGAACCCGGATATCCGTCAAGACCTTGTTCTTAAGACAAGTGCAATTCCAATTTTGCTTCTGGAGCTAGCCTCTGCAATCAGTTATAAGGAGAAAGATTTAAATAGTTAGCGTTATTAAAGAGATTAACATCCGTCAAGACCTTATTCTTAAGACAAGTGCAATTCCAATTATGCCTGATATTTTTTATTATAATTATTAATCTCTGTGGAGATAATTATTATTGAAGCTGGATTTCTATGCAGTTTTTAGCATTTAATAAAAAATAATTTCAATTTTTATCTAATCCCCCACCTCAATAATTTTTTCCCTGGAAGACCGTCCTGATTTTATTTTTACCGGCCTGTCAAAGTGTTTTTTTAATAATTTAATAAGTTCTATATTTGCCTTGTTATTTTCAGGGCGTGATTTTAAATAAACCATATATTCGTCCTTCTTTCTGATAACATCCTTCCTTCCTGAATTTGGCTTAACCTTGACTTTTATTATCATTTTTGCTTATTTTTTATAAATATTTTTTCTATGCCCAACTTTCCAGATAATTATTAAGTCATCTTCCAAAGAAAAAAGAACTCTGTAATCTCCAATCCTCAACCTAAATTCATCTTTACCCTTAAGTCTTTTAATGTCTTTTGATTGAAATCCTTTTTTTAATTCATCAACTTTTTTACAAATTCGTGAGGAGATTGTATTTTCTAATTTGTATAATTCATTTAAGGCTCTTTCATCCCATTTTATTTCAAACATTATAATCCAAGTCTTTTTTTGACTTCTTCATGAGAAATGAGTTTAGGATTTTTCATCCTTTCTGCTAATTCCTTTTTTGTCTTCTCATTTAATTCCAGAGTATCTTCTATAAGAACTTCTATTACATCATTATAGGTTTCCCTCTTGTATAACTTCATTTTATCAAGATAATTCTTTACATCTTTGGAGATCTTTATTGTGGTTTCCATAGTATAACTCAGTATACTTGGGTATATTTAAATCTTTTCATCTCTCCCATGGCTCTTTATAAGGACGTCCAAGAGATTTGTAGATTTCACGCTCTGTTTTGCCTGCAATTCTTTTTCCTGTCTTTCTGTTAAAAAGACCATGGGAATTTAATTTAAATCCCTTCATTCTTGCCACAACTCTCAGGCCAATTGCAGAACCTGTCCTTGATGAATAAGCAAGCAAGGAAGCCCCCCATTCTTCAGAATTTGTATAATAAAGCTCAACCCTGACCACATC
>CAYOAO010000050.1:0-2315 GCA_964402075.1 Candidatus Woesearchaeota archaeon | reverse complement strand
CGAGTTTTTAGAAACTCTCTCTCCAAAAAAAAGAATCAATATCCCTGTCAATGAAATAAAAAAAGCTGTCAGAAAAGACAAAGTTAAATTATTGAGAAAAATTTTTGATAATATAAGGCCTGGGATGTATGATATCTCTTTTACAAAAATCAGGGAATGGAAAGAGGCAGAAATCACAAAGAGGGAATTCAGAAATTTGAAAGTGATAAATACCCCCAGCTGGAGGTCTTTTTTTTCAGAAAACAGAAGAGGGAGTATTGGGGGATTAGCTGTGAAAATAAAACAGAACAAAGTGAAAAAAAATAAAAGAATCAGAAAAATCCTAAAGATAGCTGATAATGATAGTGAATTAAAAAAGGTGGTAGAAGGAAGGAAAAGGTTAATTATTTTAAGGAAAAGAAATAAAAAAAATAAAATCTTTTATTCTGTATTAGAAGGGAATCACAGGGCTGTGGCCTTGGCATTATCCAAAGAAAAATTTAAATTTATTCCAGTTTATCTGGGAATAGAAAAATGAGTCTGCAAAGTATATTTAATTACATTCCTGAAATAAAAAAACCTGATGAAAAAAAGCTGGGCTTTAATGAGAAGGCAAAATGGACCATTATCATTCTTGTATCTTTTTTTATACTTGCTAATATTCCTCTTTTCGGGCTTAGTGAGAATGTCCTGGAAAGATTTGAATTTCTCGCAATAGTCCTTGCTACAGATTTCGGGAGCATTATTTCCCTTGGTGTTGGTCCTATTGTTATGGCTTCCCTTATTCTTCAGCTTCTGGCAGGAGTTAAAATAATCAATATAGATATGACAACAGAAGAAGGGAAGAAATTCTTTCAGGGACTTCAGAAAATCGGAGTCTTCTTTTTCATAATTTTTGAAGCCATTGTCTTTGTTTTAATGGGGGGGCTTGCACCAGCTCCCGGATTTGCAGGATTTTTAATTTTACAGCTTATACTGGGGGGATTGCTGATTTTTTATATGGATGAACTCTCATTAAAATGGGGTTTTGGCTCAGGAGTAAGCTTGTTTATTGCAGCAGGGGTTTCAAGAAGGTTAATAACAGCTGCCCTTCAGTTCATAGACAGCCAGGGAAGAAATTGTTTATTGAATTTTAACACTATTCCCTGCACAGGGCGTATACTTGTTCTTATACAGTCAATAATAAACCAGTATCCCATAGAGCTTTTGTCAGCAGCTGCAGCAATTATTGCAACTGTTCTGGTTTTCATGATTGTTGTCTGGGCCCAGTCCCTTAAAGTTGAAATTCCTCTAAGCTTTGGAAGAATTCGCGGATACGGGGTTAAATGGCCTCTTTCATTTTTCTATGCCAGTGTTATTCCTGTTATTCTGACTGCCGCACTTGTTGCAAATATACAGCTTTTCGGAGGAATTATTGACAATGCCGCAACACCCTGCCTTACAGGAGTTGCAGAACAATGCACAGGAGCAGCAAGAATTGCATCACATTTCACTTTTCTCGGGAGATTTATTGAAGGGCAGCCTGTTTCAGGACTTGCATTCTGGATTAATTCCACAAACATAGTTGAATTAATTATAAGAGGAGGATTTTTACCAGTATATTTAATTCAGAGTTTAATACACATAATATTCTTTATGTTTTTTTCAACCTTATTTGCTGTTTTCTGGGTTAATACTTCTGGAATGGATGCAAAAAGCCAGGCACATAATATTCTCTCCTCAGGACTTCAGGTCTCTGGATTCAGGCAGGATGAAAGGATTCTGGAAAGCATTCTCAACAGATATATCCTGCCCTTAACAGTAATGGGGGGGCTTGCAGTTGGTTTGCTTGCAGCAGCCACAAATCTTATCGGGGCCCTTGTTTCAGGAACAGCAATCTTATTAGTCATAATGATAATGTATCAGTTCTTCACAAATATTGCACAGCAACATCAGATGGATATGCACCCAATCATGAGGAAATTTATAAAATAAAATTTTATTTTAGAACCTAATCTTTAAAAACCATGTCCTCTTTTTTCAAAAATAAAAAAGAACAAATTTAAAATGAATAATAAAGGAAAGGAAATAAGTTTTCGGGGAATTTTTTTTATAATGCTTATATCAATGCTGATTGCAGTTTTCTGGGAAACTGCTCCTTTTATCAAAAATACAGCTCATTTAATCCTGGACCCTACAGCAGGAAAGCTTCTTAACTGGAATCTTACAGCAGGAATGATTATCCTTATTGCCTTTATCTCCCTGATTATGACTCTTACTCAAAAATATCTCACAGACCAGGAAACCCTAAAAGAGATGAAAAAAGAACAAAAGGCTCTTCAGGAAGAAATGAAGAA
>CAYOAO010000049.1:0-2327 GCA_964402075.1 Candidatus Woesearchaeota archaeon | reverse complement strand
AATACAGTTGCAAAAATACTGAATGCAATCAAACTGAATAACTTTGACTTCATTTTCAAGTGTCATTTTGAAGTGAGAATGATTTTATAAAGATTTATATTGTTAAAGATACAGGTTTTTTAAGGGAAATTTAAGATATTCCGTGGGGAAATGAAAAAAAAGGAAAATTTATATAATTAGAAAACTTATTTTTATTAGTAAATAATCAATTAAAAATGGTGATAAAATCCAGGGAAAATTCTATTGGTGCATGGGCATTTCTTATAGGGGTTATCCTTGCTGTTTTAATCGGCTTATCGACAACCATCCTCTCAATCCCCGTAATTACAAGATTTAGTGCCCAGATTTATGGCATCTTGGTTATTCTCGGGCTGGTTATTGGTTTTATCAATGTGCCTCCTGGAAAGGATTCCCAGACATTTTTATGGGCAGGCACTGCACTTGTTGTTATCAGCAGGTTTGGAATGGAGGGTGTTCGCGGAAGTGTTATAGGAATAGGAGTTGGTGATGCTGTCTCAGCTGTTTTTGGAGCTCTTCTGGCATTATTTGTTCCTGCAACAATAGTTGTTGCCCTGAAAACTGTTTTCTCTATATCAAAAATTTAGAAAAAGTTAATTTATTCTTAAGATAATATAATTAATAGGCAAGATTAGAGTATTAATTATGAGTAGTTAAATCTGACAGGATAAAAAAGGGCTTAAAATAAAATTTAAGGCTGGTCTTGTTTAGATAATTAATCATTCAAACTTGTTCTTTTTTGTTTCTTTTGGCTTGACCTCTTCTTTATGGATTTTGGCAAAAGAAGGGGTTGCTATAACTATATTTTCTCCAAATCCTGCAATATTTCCTTCCAAAGCATCAATTGTCTTTTTTATTTTGGATATGGCTCTTTTCAATTCAATAGAGTCTCTTTGCCTGAGAGTTTTTATATCAATAATTGCAATTGTGTAGCCTTCTCTCAGGGCATTTAAAATCTCAGCAACATCATCATAGTCTTTCAGAACAAAAAGCTTGATTAGAATCTTATGGTCTTTTTCCTCTCTTCCAAGGTCAATCTCAAGATATTCCTCATCAAACTCATCATCAGGCCCTCTTTCTGAGAAAAATTTTTTTACCTTATCAAAAACCATGTTAATTTTAGAATGCCGATGTTTATAAAGATTTCGTAACTGTTTTAGATATATTTCCGTCGTGGCTCGTCGGGATTTTAAGGAATAAAAGAAAGAAAAAATTTCAGAAAATTAAAAAAATCCGGGAAAATTATTGATAAGGATTCAACAATTCCTTTTTTATTATTCTGCTTTTATTTTTTTAACCCTGGTTCTTGGTTTATAAAAAATTTTGGAACCGCAATAAGGGCAGACAAATCTCTTATCAAGATTTTGGCTTTTAATTTTTCTTCCGCACTTAAAACATTTATAGGTAGGCATTTTTGTTTAATTTTTTATTATTTTATTGTTCAAGGTAATAGGCTTCTGCAGCGAATTTTTTATTGCATGCTTTTCTTGTGCATTGCCAGATTCCTTTTGAAATTCTTTTTACCCCAAGCTTCCCGCAGAAAGGGCATTTCTGTTTCTTCCTTTGTTTTTCCTCAATTGAAGCTATACTTGCTCTTACTTTTTTTCCGTATTTTGCTCCGAATCTTCCTGCTGATTTTGTCTTTTTTAATTTTGTCGGCATTTTTTGTCTATTATATAATTATGTTAGAAAATCGGTTTTTAAATTGTTCTATTTTCAGAGGGTATATGGAAAAATTAAGCTCTAACCACCTTACATTAATTTAGCTAGATTAAATAACCTTTTCTTTTGCATAAGTCTTAAAATGAATTACTTTTCTTAGTATGATTTTCTGGTAAAAGACAATCAGTATCTTTTATCAGAACCACTTTGCGTGTCCAGTTAGCATGGGAACACCCATCAAGAGTACTGTCACAGGAATAAAGAGAGCCATTCATATCTCTAGAATTAACATCTTCTGGATTAAGAAGATAATTATCAATGCCCAAATAAATATCTGTCAGGCCATTTTTTCCTGTAAAGATTCTTTTCTCTTTTTTCCCAAATTGTATTTTTTTCCCGTTATTTGAAAATGCAAACCTATCATCATAATTTATCCTGGTTTTATCCCCGATTTTTAGTAGCAAGCCATATTTATTTTCAGGGTCCTCATCTTTCATTAATTCCAGACCTGAAATCCTAAGAGGATGTTCTGGACTAAATTCATACCCTCCGAACCTGACACAATTAATCCTGATAATTAAATCTTCAAGAAGAGATTTGTTAGGGAGGTATGAGGTTTTTTCTGTGCTTAAAATAATTTCAGGAAC
>CAYOAO010000048.1:0-2359 GCA_964402075.1 Candidatus Woesearchaeota archaeon | reverse complement strand
TGTTTCCGGGGAATCAAGGTCAACCACCCACCCGTAAAAAGTAATATTTTCAACTTTTCCGATTACTATGTTTCCTTTTCTTGGCTCATATATTCCTGAAAGCGATATTATTCTTATAAGCCTGTTTGATTCCTCTGCCAGGCCGTATTTTATTGCAATTATTTCATCCCCAACTTTTTCAGTTCCTTCTCCGGGCAGATAATCCTCGCCTTTTGTAATAACTTCACCAGGTATTACAATCTGCCTTTCAATTTGGTTTTTATTTTCTGCCATCTTATTCCTCCTTAATTTCCTCTGTAACTGCAGAGCCATGAGTTACTGAATTTAATTTATCATAAAATGAAAAAAGCTGCTCTCCTGAAGGAACAGAAGCAATTATTTCCAGGTCTCCGTTATCAAGCCAGCTTTCTTTTTCCTTAAAGCTTGCCACAACCCCGTAAGCTTTTCCTGTGTAAGCTGCCGGGATTATTATTTTTATTTTTTTTGTTTCAAGCTTTATCGGCAAAATGCTGTTTATTTTTTCCACAATTCCCGGAATCTGGTCTGCTACAGGACTATTTTTTATAATAACCTGTGCCTGCTCAAGTGCGCTTTTTATTCTCTCAGCTGTATGAGGGTTTCCTGTTTGCGGGTCAATGCTGTTATTTGCAAGGTAATTCACAACTTGGTTTATCTTTTTCTCTTTTTCTTCATCCCTGTAATCCTGGGTTGAAAGAACTTCTCCTTCCCTGACAATTCTTTCAGAAATGGAATTTACATCTGTTGCCCCAAAAGCTTCTTTAAGGTCTTTTTCAGAAGCCTTAAATCCTTTTTTTGAATCAGAATAAACAGTTTCTATCTCAAGAAAATCTGCAACAGAACCCTGGCCTTTTTTGAACTTCAGTGCTTTTTCAAGGTCAACAATAATCTCAAAATGTTTTCCTGCTTTTTTTATTCTTGCTGTAGTCTGAGTCATTTTAATTATTTAATAAATTCCTTTAATTCATTTTTGACAAGTCTCACAGGCTTAACTTCATCCTTTTTTATGTAAACCAGCTCAAACCTGTCCATGTCAAAAAGTTTTCCCTGTATTTTTTTGAAAATTTCAACTGCAATTTTAGCGTTTTTCTTTATGCTGTTTTCCTGCCTGTATTCCTCGCGAAGCATTTCTTTTATCTTGTCGTCGTTTTCCCCTATTGAGGTTGCGTTGTAGGAAAAATAATTCCCGGTTACATCACTTACATAAAGCTCTGGTTTTTTATCTTTTATTCCGGCTAGCATCATTGAAACCCCGAAAGGTCTTGCTCCGCCGAATTGCGTGAACTGCTGCTTTATGTTTGAAATATCCTTGATTACAAGCTCTGGCTCTATAGGGGAATCATAGGTTATTCTGTGCTGCTGGGCAAGGACCTGAGCCCTTTCAATAAGGACTCTTGCATCAGAGACAATTCCTGCTGAGCTTGCAATTATGTGTGAATCAATTTCAGAAATTTTATTTGATGATTTTTCAACAATAAGCTTGTCCTTGATTCTTTTATCAGAAAGAATTAAGACGCCGTCTGAGCAGGCCATTCCTATGCTTGCACTTCCAAGCCTGACTGTTTTCTGCGCATATTCAACCTGCAGAACAGTCCCTTCAGGGGAAAACATTGTCGCAGTCCTGTCATAACCCATAGCCTGGTGCTGCATGTCCATTGACATTTCCATTTTATCTTTTGTATTTTATGAGAATTTTATAATGTTTCAATCCGTCTGTAATTCTCTGCTTAATTTACTTCTTCCTCACTTCTTTTTTGAGGTTAGATTTATTTAAAAGGTTTTCGGCATAGGATTTATGGGTTTAAATAAGAATTTTCTATCCAAATTTTAACAAATACAGAAATTATTACCATTATAATTACTACCCGATCCCTATTTGTAAATTGGGTGCTCCACCTTAATGCTGCTGCAACACCGAGATAGACTGTTCCAAAAATAAGAACTAACTCAAAACCTGCCTTAGCTATTAAAAATCCTAATCTAATCATTACCTACTTCCCTCTCAATCCCCTCAATGTCCCTGAGACTTTTTCAACCTGAAGTTTCCCAGGCCAGATTGCAAAGCACGCCCTTACAGAATCCACAGCCCCCCGATTTACAGAAATAATTGCTTTATTTTTTTCTGACTTTATCCAGTTAAGCCCTGTTTTTGAAGCACCTATCACACCAATTCCCTCAAGAATCGCCTTTTCAATATCTTTTACACTACCGCGAACAAGAAGATATCTCTTCTTTTCCCGCATGCTCGGCTTCAGGGGTTTCATATAAAAACAATGGTTTTTTACTTATTAAAACTTTTTAAATCCCCCTTTACTAATAAGTTTATAAGAGGTAAAAATTA
>CAYOAO010000047.1:0-2573 GCA_964402075.1 Candidatus Woesearchaeota archaeon | reverse complement strand
AACTATTTAATAGATAAGAGTATTATAATTTTATGCAAATTGATTTTTATGAAGAATTTCTTGTAAATAAATAAAATGGCATCAACAAACCAGTCACCTCAATACCAGAAAGCAGAAGCAAAATTCCTGGGGGCGCGAGCAGATGAAGATAAACTGTTTTATCTTGAGGAAATGATTCGCGAATGCCCTAAGCATAAAAGCGCTGAAAAAATGCTGGCCCAGCTTAAAACCCGGAGGAAAAAGCTTCTGGAAAAGATAGAAAAAAATACAAAAAAAGGCAGGAAAAAAGGCAAGCCTGGAATAAAAAAAGAGGATATGCAGGCAGTAATTGTAGGATTCACAAATACAGGAAGATCTTCTCTTCTCTCCTCCCTTACAAATGCATTGCCTGAAATTGCTTCTTATCCTTTTACAACAAGAGATCCTGTCGTAGGAATGATGAATTACAAGGGAGCACCTGTCCAGATTATAGAAATTCCTTCTTTTGAGTCAGAATATTATGATAGAGGGTTGGTAAACACGGCAGACACAATCCTCCTTTTAGTAACAAGCCTTGAACAGATAAGCCGGATTGAAAAAGAATTAGAAAGAACTCACGGAAAAAGGCTTGTGGTTTTCAACATAAAAGATTCAGAAAAAATAAACAAAAGAAAAATAGAGGCAACACTTAAATCAAAAAAGTATGATTTTGTAATAATTTCAATAAATACAAAAAAAGGGCTTGAAGAGCTGAAAGAAAAACTTTTTCAGAGTTTTAATAAAATAAGAATCTATACAAAAGAGCCTGGAAAGGAAAAATCAGGAAAGCCCATAATTTTTGAACCCGACGCAAAAGTAAAGGATCTTGCCGGGAAAATCTTCAAGACCACAAAACCAGAAGATATTGTTAAAGAAGCAAAAGTAACAGGCCCGAGCTCAAAATTCCCAAACCAGAAAGTCGGTCTTGACCATGTATTAAAAGACCTGGACGTAATTGAATTCAGGACAGGATAATTATTTCCAGATTTTTCTAATAGGCGCAATTATTTTTTCCAAATATTCTGCAGTCGCTTTTTTCAAATCAGCTGCATGCAGCTCTCCGGACTCAAATGCTTTTTCTAATTCAGAATAGGATTCAAATTTCAAATTTCCTCCGTATTTTTGTTCTCTTTTAATTTCAATTTTACTGAACTTTGGAAAAATAATTAATTTTGCTATCGACAATACAGGATTATTTGTAACATCTCCTTTTTTGCAGTATGCCTTATTCACCTTTCTTTTTATTGCCTCTTTTTTGTCCCTGATAGAGATAAAGCTCCCTTCATCAGAACTTGACATTTTCCCTTTGCCTTTTAAGCTTGGAATAATCTGGGTATAAATATAAACAGCCTCTGGCAGGTCAATTTCTTTCCCTATATCCAGCCCCAGCATGTAAATTTTTCTTTGCTCTAACCCTGAAACAACAAAATTTGTTTTTAATGCCTTAATATCAGATATCTGCATCAGAGGATAAATCATCTGGCTTATTTTTGCATTTTCAAAATTCCTTGCAACTTGCTGCATAGACCTCATTCCTCTTTTAACTCCTACTTTTGAGGCAAGTCTTAAAACATCCTCAAAATAATTTTTCTCTTTCTGAAAACCTGTTCCCCTGATAATCTCTGCTTTCAGACCGACAGACCTGAATCCTTTCTCCCAGTGCTTCAGCTGTTTATTCACAAAATCCCAGTCACCTTTCTGGTTAAGCCAGGTATGCCAGTCAGCTAACAATACCTTAACCTTAATTCCTGCTTTTTGCATATCCAGAAGTTTTAAAATTGTAACAAGATGGCCAAGATGAATTTCCCCGCTGCATTCATACCCGCAATATGCCATGCCTTTTTTCATAAAATCCTTGATTTTCTTTTCATTAACTATTTCAACACTGTTTCTCTTAATCAGCTCAATTTTTTCATCAGCATTCCTTGCCATAAAATAAGAATAGTTATATATTTTATAAAAGTATTTATCAAATGTTAATCCAAATCTTAATTGCTTTGTTTGTAGGCATTTTTGCCGGCAGTTTTACAGGCCTGATTCCCGGAATCCACATAAACATGATCGGGGCAGGACTCATAGCATTATCTGCCTCTCTCCTTGCCAGGATAAATCCGGTTTACCTTATTGTATTTATTGCTGCAATGGCAATTACACATACTTTTGTGGATTTTATCCCGAGTGTTTTTCTCGGGTGTCCTGATACAGATACAGAGCTTTCTGTCTTGCCGGGCCATGAATTGCTGAAAAAAGGACAGGGTTATGAAGCAATCATATTAACTGCTTACGGAAGCCTTGCCGCTGTTTTTCTTTTAATCATAATTGTAATTCCATGTTTTTTTCTTGTGCCAAGGCTTCAGGATATTTTGTTAAAAACGATTCCTCTCACTTCTTTTGTTTCTGTTTCTGTAATGGTCCTTGTCCTGATTCTGGTTTCAGGAGTTCTTGTAATCTCTGACAAAAAAAGACATATTGCTTTTCTTGTCTTTATTCTGACAGGAATTCTTGGTTTGATTGTTTTAGGCATTGAATCAGAAGGTCAATTAGGTTCACTTTTT
>CAYOAO010000046.1:0-2653 GCA_964402075.1 Candidatus Woesearchaeota archaeon | reverse complement strand
CTGTTTCTCTTTTTGCTTTTCCCCCACATTTTGGACATTTAATATTTATCCAATTTGAATTAGTAAGCAGTGGATTTCCTTTACCAAACTTAACCTCTTTTGGAAGTTTAACAGGCAAATCTTTCTCTTTTACAGGAACTATTCCGCATTTATCACAATAGACAATAGGAATAGGAGTTCCCCAATATCTCTGACGTGAAATTAACCAATCTCTTAATTTAAATTGCACAACTTTTCTTCCTAATTTCTTCTTTTCAAGAAATTCTGTGATTTTTTTCTTTGCAGTTTCATTATCCAATTCATTAAATTCATTTGAATTAATCAAATTTCCTTTTTCTGTATAAGCAGAAGTCATTTTTTTAGCAGATTCAATTTCTAATCCAATTGGGTCTATTACAACTTTAATAGGAATTTCATATTTTTTAGCAAATTCAAAATCTCTTTGGTCATGTGCAGGAACAGCCATAACCATTCCACTTCCATAATCTGCAATAACAAAATTACCTGCATAAACAGGAATTTTTTCTTTTGTAATTGGATTTATTGCATAACTTCCTGTAAATACTCCTTCCTTCTCCATATCTTCTAATTCTTTTTCAGAAACACTTCTTAATCTCTTTAAAAATTTCTCAACTTCTTTTTTCTGCTTATCACTAACTAATTCCATTAATTTGGGGTGTTGAGCACTTACAACCATAAATGTGACTCCAAAGATAGTATCAGGACGTGTTGTGAATATTGGCCATTTTTCTTTATTAATTTCAAAATCAATTTCAGTTCCATAAGATTTTCCAATCCAATTTTTCTGCATTGCTTTTGTTTTTGCAGGCCAATCTAAAGAATCAATTTTATCTAAAAGCTCTTCAACATAATCTGTTATTTTAAAAAACCACTGCTCAAGGTGTTTAATTTCTAAAGGGGTTTTACATCTTTCACAAACTCCTCCTTGTGCTTGTTCATTAGCTAAAACAGTTTTACAGGAGCTACACCAATTTACAGAAGCTTTTTTTCTATAAGCTAATCCTTTTTCAAACATTTTAAGAAAAATCCACTGGTCCCATTTATAATAATCTGGATTAGAAGTATTCACAACCCTCGACCAATCGTAGCTTAATCCTAATTTTTTCTGTTGCTTCATAAAATTGGCAGTTGATTTTTTTGTATAATCTTCTGGATGAGTTTTTTCTTTAATTGCGGCATTTTCAGCAGGCAAACCCAACGCATCATAACCCATTGGATATAATATATTAAATCCCTGCATTCTCTTAAAACGTGCATTAATATCTCCTATTGTAAAATTTAAAGCATGTCCAACATGTAATCCAGAAGCAGAAGGATAAGGAAACATTTCTAAATTATAAAATTTAGGCTTTTTAGAATTCTCACTAACTTCAAAAATCTTTTTTTCTTCCCATTTTTTCTGCCATTTTTGCTCTATTTTATGGAAATTAATTTCTTTAGTTTCTTTATTTTTAGGCATAATCTAATTATTATTCAGGAACTTTTAAATATTCTCCTAATTTATTCTAAATATGAAAAGAATATTATCTTATCTTCTTGGAGAAGTAGTTTCAACAAACGAAGCAGATGCTTTTACACTCTACAAAAAATCCCATTTTGGACAGCCAGTAGGACAAAAAATACATTATTCACTTCCAGAAGCACTTTACCTTATGGAAAAAAACAAATTAGAAATAAAAAAAGGAAAAAATTCTCTTTCATTTGAAGAATTATTTAGATTATTTAAAAGTATTGATTCAAAAATACAGTTAAAATATCCTGTATTTAGGGATTTAAGAGAGAAGGGGTATGTTGTAAAAAGTGCCTTGAAGTTTGGAGCAGACTTCAGAGTATATGATAAGGGCAAGACACCAGATGAAGTGCATGCTAAATGGATTGTTTTCTGTGAACATGAATCCAATAAATTCTCTTGGCATGAATTTTCAGCAAAAAACAGGGTGGCCCATTCAACAAAAAAGAACCTTTTAATTGCAATTATAGATGAAGAATCAGATGTTTCCTATTATGAAATAAGCTGGGTAAGAACCTAACCCTACCAAACATAAATATTTATAATCCAGAAGTTTTTATTAAACAGATGCCCAGCCAAAATGCCAGCCAAATAAAAGAGAGGATAATAACAATCCTGCATATGAAAGGTCCTTCAATCCCTGTTTACATTGCAAAAGATATTGGATTGAGTATGCTTTTCACATCAGCTTTCCTTTCTGAACTTTTATCTGATAAAAGAATAAAAATAAGTCATATGAGGGTTGGAAATTCCCCTGTTTATTTTCTTGGAGGACAGGAAACAAAGTTAGAAAAGTTCTCAGAATATCTCAAAAGCAAAGAAAAAGAAGCATTCAATCTACTAAAAGAAAAAAGATTCCTTAGAGACTCTGATCAAAGTCCTGCAATAAGAGTTGCATTAAGGGGGATAAAAGATTTTGCAATTCCATTTAAGAAAAATGGGGAAACATTCTGGAGATATTTAACAGCTCCTGAATCTGATCTTAATTTAGGAAAAAAATCAATAGAACAACACAAATATGTTGAAGCAAAACCAAAGCCTTACAAAAAAGAAGAAAGGGATTTAGGTGAGAAATTAGGAAAAGACATAAATATTGAGGATATAGAATTGGCAAGAGAAGAA
>CAYOAO010000045.1:0-2759 GCA_964402075.1 Candidatus Woesearchaeota archaeon | reverse complement strand
GGATGGGTTCATTGGTTTTTGATGTAAAGCCAGAAATACACAGGGCGGCAAAACGTCACGGTCTTTATTCATACTCTGAAATGACTGAAGAACACATAGGGTGGATTGCTGCTGCAGGAATTGCTGCAAACCTTATCCTTGCAGTTGCAGGATATTTAATTGGGTTTTCAGAGCTTGCAAGAATTAGCATTTATTTTGCCTTCTTCAATATGCTCCCTGTTTCTGATCTTGACGGCAATAAAATATTTTTTGGGAGCAGGATACTCTGGAGTTTCCTGGCTGCATTAGTATTAATAGGGGTAGGATATGCTCTTTTTCTGATATAATCAGGAGCAAAAAACATTTAAACCTGATTTATTTCATGAGAGCATGGAAAAAATAGGCAAATTAAAGCCAAAAAAAATAATAGGGGCATCTGCATTTGTTTTCTTAATAGTTGGTTTTCTGCTTTTGAATACCAGAACAACAGGAAATGTTATCCTGAATAATAACCCTTCTTTTGATTTTGTTCCATTTATTGGCCTGTTATTTGTTCTGTTTTCTGCAGTCCTAGGATTTTACGCCATAAAAAAGTAGGTATAAAACACAAGAAACTTTTTATAATAACAGCCTTCTCTCTTAATTATGGTAGCTTCAAAATTTCTGGAAGATATCCTGCCAAGAGAATATCAGGAAAGGATTTTAAAAACATGCACAGAAAAAAACTGCCTAGTTGTGCTTCCCACTGGCCTGGGCAAGACCCTTATAGCACTTATGCTCTCAATTGAAAGGATGAATGCTTTTCCCGGAGAAAAAGCCGTTTTTCTGGCTCCTACAAAACCCCTTGCAGAGCAGCACTTTAATTATTTCAAAAAGCATCTTCCAGAGCTTTTTGGGGAGATGCAATTATTCACAGGCCAGGTCAGGCCTGAAAAAAGAAAAGAAATCTGGCAGACAGCAGACATAATTTTCTCAACCCCCCAGTGTATTGCCAATGACCTGAAAAAAAGATTTTATGAACTAAAGGATGTTTGCCTGCTTATTGAAGACGAAGCCCACAGATGTGTGAAAAATTATGATTACACTTATGTTGCAAAAAAATACATGGAGCAAGCATCTCATCCGAGGATTATGGGGCTTACAGCTTCTCCTGGAAGCAAGACAAGCAGGATAAAAGAAGTATGTAAAAATCTTTCAATAGAAGCTGTGGAATTAAGAACAAGGGAAAGCCCTGATGTAAAATCCTACTTGCAGGAATTAAAATTTGAAAAAATATCCCTCCAACTTCCCCCTGAATTTATTAAGATAAGATCCTCTTTGATGAAACTTTTTCATGAATATATTAGCGAATTAAGAAACAGGAAAGTATTTTTCGGCAGGCCCACAAAAACAGAGCTTCTAAAACTGCAAAAATATCTTTTTTCTTCAATATCAAGAGGGAATAAAAACTACAATATGCTTCTTGCATCAAGCGCCTGTGCTCAGGCAATAAAAATACAGCATGCCCTTGGCCTTCTTGAAACCCAGACCCTCGCAGGATTTAATAAATATCTCAGGGAATTATTCAGAAAAGCTGCGAAAAAAGAAGGCAAGGGTGTGGTCAGGCTTGTCTCAAAGCCAGAGTTTAATTATGCCTTTATAAAATCAAATGAACTTCTTGCAAAGGAGATTGAGCACCCAAAAATCCTGATTCTCACAGAAATAATAAAAAAAGAAAAAGAAGAGGGCAAAAATAAAAATTTCAAAATAATTATTTTTACCCAATTCAGGGACACAGCGAGAAAAATAAAGGAAAGCATTGAAAAAATTCAGGGAGTTGCACCAAATATTTTTGTTGGTCAGGGGACAAGAAAAAGTTCCAAATCTGAAAATTCAGGATCTGATAAAAGCATTAAGGGACTGGAAAAAGTTCCGGGAATGAACCAGGAGCAACAAAAAAAAATTCTTAATAAATTCCGTTCAGGAGAAATAAATACTCTTGTTGCAACTTCCATAGGTGAAGAGGGCCTTGATATCCCGGAAGTCAATACAGTTATCTTTTATGAGCCTGTGCCAAGTGCAATCAGGGCAATACAAAGAGCAGGTAGAACAGCGAGGTTAAAAAAGGGAAAACTGATTATACTTATTACAGAGGGCACAAGAGATGAAGCTTATTTTTATATATCAAGATCAAAGGAAAAAAAGATGCATTCTGCAATCAAATCAATAAAGGAATCTCTTTCAAAAAAGATGAAAGATGAAAAACAAAAAAAACTCTAATATTAAAAATGGCAGGATTAAAACCTCTCTTTGATATTTTTTCCAAAACTGTTCAGGAAAGCAGGGGGACAAAAGAGGAATTAAGGATAATTGCTGATATCAGAGAAAAAAATTCACTTGTAATTTCAGAGCTTGTTTCTCAGGGGATAAAAATCAGAATGAAACATCTTAAGGTTGCAGATTATATTGTTCAGGGAGTTGCTGTCGAAAGAAAAACAGTTTCAGATTTCATGAACTCAATGATTAACAGAAGACTTTTAAACCAGCTTGAAGAACTCGGGCAATATCCTGACAGGCTTCTTGTTGTTGAAGGAATTGATGAACAGGAATTGTATTCAGATGATTTTCAGGGCAAAAAAGGAATTCATCCGAATTCAATCAGAGGGTTTCTTCTTTCAATTCTTCTTAAATACAGGGTGCCCATAATTTTTACAAAGGATTATGCAGACACTGCGAGATTTCTCTGTGTTCTGGCAAGAAAAAAACCAAGAGAAACTCCCCTAAATGTAAATAAAAAATCA
>CAYOAO010000044.1:0-2759 GCA_964402075.1 Candidatus Woesearchaeota archaeon | reverse complement strand
ATAAAAGAACAGCAGAAAATAATAGAAGAACAGAGTGATACTATAAATCAATTAAAATCTCAGATGCAGGAAATCTGCCTTAGAGACAGTTCATATTCCTGGTGCTAAAGATTGAAGATTGATTGACAGCACTGAAAAACAAAAATCCTTATAATGCGTTATTTATTGTATAATTCATGAGGAAAATTACAGACAAAGGAAAAAGCAGCGGTTTTTTATTAACACTTTTTCTCGTCTTCTTGATATTCTTTTCAAAAACAATTTCTGCAGATGTTATCTCGGTTAATTCCGGCGGCAATGAAGAGATTGTTCTAAATCCTGATAAATATATTGAGGGATTTTTCTCAGGGATTCCTGGAGCTGCTGAAGAAGAGGAGGAAGAAGAGGAAGAAGAGGAAGAAGGCGGCGGCGGAGGAGGAGGCGGAGGCGGAACACCTTCTGTGAGTATTGAAGTAGCTCCTGAAGAGTTTAATATAAATATGATAGTAAATACTAATGTAAAGAAGACAATAAAAGTAACTAATTTAGGAACATCAAGTGTGACGATCGGAGTGACTCAGCAAAATCTGGATGAAAAAGTAATTCTTGGCAACACCTCTCTGACAATTCCCGCAGGCGGGTCTGTTGACTTAAATGTTATTTTTGTTGCACCGCATGAGCCAGATGTTTATACAGGGCAAATCATCATCGGAAACGTGGCTGTTTTAGTTACATTAAATGTAAGAACAAAACTTCTTTTGTTTGACTCAAACATAGTTGTTATTAATAAGAATTTTGAAGTTCAGCAGAGAGGAACTCTTAAAACAATTGTAACCCTGATTCCTATGGGCGACCCTGAGAGACTGGATGTTAATCTGGAATTCACAATAAAGGATTATTCTGGAAAAGTTTATCTGACCAAAAGCGAGACTCTTTTAATTGAAAAGCAAATAAAGTTAAACAGGAATTTTGACATCGGTAATCTTCCTCTGGGAGACTATATTATTGCACTTAAGCTTACTTATCCTAACGGAGTTGCACCTTCAAGCGCTCACTTTAAGGTTATTGAGCGACCGCCAGTAATTATTCTCGGGAAATTTATTCTCTTTTTGATAATACTAATTCTGTTAATTACAATAGCCATAATTATAATCTTAATTGTGAGAAAATTAAGGGAGAAAAAAGAACAGCAGAACCAGTCAAGCCAGCCCTTTTTTCAGGGTTAAACAAAGTTTTATAAAAACAACCATTTTTCCTGAATAATGTTAATTGGTCTTGTCGGAAAGCCGTCTGCAGGCAAATCAACCTTTTTTAAAGCATCAACTCTGGCAGAAGTTGCTATTGCATCCTATCCCTTTACAACAATAAAGTCAAACCACGGAATAGGATATGTTAAAGTTGATTGCATTGACAAAGAATTCGGTGTTCAGTGCCAGCCAAATCACGGGTTCTGCACTGAAGGAAAAAGATTTGTTCCTGTAGAGATTATGGATGTAGCTGGCCTGGTGCCTGGAGCAAGCGAAGGAAAAGGGCTTGGAAATCAGTTTCTTGATGATTTAAGAACAGCAGATGTTTTTATTCATATTTTGGATGTCTCCGGAACAACAGACCCTGAAGGAAAACCCATAGAAAATTATGATGTTTCAGAAGACATCAGGTTTTTGGAGCAGGAACTGGATAAATGGTTTTTTAACATTCTAGTCAAGGCCTGGAAAACATTTGTTAAGAAAATAGAAACAGAGTCAGGAGATATTAAAGGAAATTTCTCTCAGATAATCGCAAGGCAATTTTCAGGCTTAAAGGTTACTGAGAAAAATGTGAAAAATGTTTTGTCTAAAAGTTCTTTTCCGGAAAGGGCTGGTTCATGGAATGATGGTGACCTGAAAAAATTCTCTTCTGCATTAAGAAAAGAAAGCAAGCCTATTATAATTGCTGCAAACAAAATTGACCTGGAAAAAAGTCCTGAAAATTACAGAAAGATTAAAAAGGAATTTCCTGACATGATTATTGTTCCATGTTCTGCTGATTCAGAGCTGGCTTTAAGAGAAGCTTCAAAAGCAGAATTAATTGATTATATTCCCGGTGAAAGAGATTTTTCTGTTAAGAAAGGTTTAAGCGAGAAGCAGGAGAATGCTTTAAGAAAAATAAAAGAGAATGTGCTTGACAAATTTGAGACAGGCACAGGTGTCCAGGCTGTTTTGGATTATGCTATTTTTAACCTCCTGAAATACATTGCTGTTTTTCCCGCGAGCGCAAATAAGCTAAGAGACAGCAAAGGGAAAATCCTGCCTGATTGTTTTTTAATGCCCCCCGGAACAACTGCCCTTGATTTTGCTTATTCTTTGCACACTGATTTTGGCGAGAATTTCATCAAGGCAATTGACGCAAGGACAAAAATGGCCTGGGGGAAGGAGCATAAATTAAAGCATCGTGACGCGCTTGAGATTGTTACCAGATAGTTTTTTATATTTGTTTTTTTATTATTCCTTTATGCTTAAAAAAAAGAGGGGCGAGAGTGTTATTAAACTGGCAAACAGAGTTACCAGAATGCTTAATCCTTACTGCAAAAAAATTGAAATCGCAGGAAGCATCAGGAGAAAAGAGAAAAATCCAGGGGACATTGATATTGTTTTAATTCCAAAAAACAGGGAAAAGCTTGAGGAAGCAATGTCAAAACTTGGGAAAAGATTGCAGGGCGGAGAGCATGAATCAACCTGGCGTATTGATGGGATCAGGGTTGAACTTTATTATACAAATTCTGAAGAATGGGGAGCTTCCTT
>CAYOAO010000043.1:0-2801 GCA_964402075.1 Candidatus Woesearchaeota archaeon | reverse complement strand
CATGGCCTGTCTTAACTATTATCTGAACACCTGAACCCGGTTCAAGAGGGTTTTTTGGATTATCAAGCTCAAGGAAAACATTTCCCTTAGAACTTAATTGTGAAAAATTCCTTGAGAAAAGCTCATTAAGAGTTTTTAGTGTTTTGAGAAAAGTCTTTTTTTTCTTTGTGTCTATTTCCTGAATTATTTTCAGGATCCCCTGTTTTTCCCTGGAAATTATTTCTGCCTTTTCTTTTATTGAATCATACTCTTTTTTAATAGAATCATAAACTTCAAGAGAACGAAGATTTACGCTTCCTATTCCTGAAAGTATTTCCTGAACCCTGGCAAGCTTCTGGACAAGGGATTCTTTTCCTGCTCTTGTTTTAATTATTTTATCCTTAACAGAATCAAATTCAAGAAGTTCTGTTTCAAGATTTTCTGTTTCTGCATTAACTCTTGCCCGGTCTATTTTCAGCTCATTAATTTCATCTTCTATCAAGCGGATTTTATGCTGCTGTTCCAAAACCCCTGATTCTTCTTTTCTTTTTTGGGAATAAATGGAATCCCTTTCTGAGATAAGTTTTTTGAATCTCTGGCTGAGAATTTCTTCCTGCTGTCTTTTTTCTGCCAGGGCTTTTTCATTTTCACCTATAATTTTTTTCAGGGAATTTATCTCTTCCTTTATATCAGCCTCATTTCTGGAAACCTGCTTAAGGGAGATTTTCAGCCTTTCAAGCTCTCTTTGCTTAAAATCAACCTCTGAACTTATGTTTTCCCTTGTCCTTAAAGAAATTTCCTGAATTTCAATTTTTAATGTCTCATATTTCTGATCAATATTTGAATTAGCTTCTATAATTTTTTCAAGCCTTTCCCTTTTCTTATTAAGCCCTGATAATTCCTGTTTAAGTTTCTCGGATTTTTCATTAAGGATTTTTATCTGTGATTTCTTTTCATTCATGCTTTTTATCTTTCCTATATCTGATTCTGTCCCGGATATTTTTTCTGTAAGCTGCTCAATATCCCTTAAAAGTATTTCCTTTTTCTGATAAATTGTTTTCAGTTCTTTATCAGAATCCTCTATTTCTTTTTCAAGCTTTTTTATTTTTGGCAGAAATTCAGCCTCTATTTCCTTAAGATGCCCGGGTGTTATTTTGCTCTTGCAGACAGGGCATATGTCAAGCTTTGAAACTTTTTCAAGAATTTTTCTGTGATTTTCTATTTCTGATTCATTTACAGATGTGGTTTTTTCAAGTTCAATCTCTCTTTTCAAAAGCCTGCTCAGGTCTTCTTTTTTTTCAGAGAAAAAAGTTTTAAGCCTTTCAAGTTTTTGAGGGCCTGATTTTGAATCAAAGATTTCCAGTGAAATTGCTTCTGATTGCCTTATCAGGGAATCAGCTTCATTATTGTAATTTTTAAGAGTTATGTTTTTATCAAGGATTCTTTCCTTTATTGAAGAGAAATCAGATTTGGCCATGTAAAATTTCCTGCGCTGTTCATCAAGCTTCTCAAGATTCTTCTTTTTTTCTTCTATTTCTCTGGCCTTTTTTTCATCTGTCACAGACTCTTTGTTTTCTTTTTGCAGTTCTTTAATTGAGGTCTCTGCTTCTTTTATTAATTCACAGGATTCCTGTTTCTGCTTTAACAAGCCAGTATATTTGGATTCCTGATTTTCAAGTTTTACATTCATCCCTGAGAGTTCTGCTCTGAGATTGGCAATTTCCTGATTCAGTTTTTCCTGTTCAATTCCTGCAGAGGTCTGGATCTGTGAATTAATCCTGTTGATTTTTTCCTCAAGATTTTTTATTTCTGTCTCAATATCCAGCAGGGATTTCTTTGCTTTCTCAAGTCCGGTTTTTTTATTTTGTATATTTTTGTTAATGGTTTCAGATTCTTTCTTTTTTTTATCAAGGTCATAATAGATAATGCTGGCTTTCAGTATTTTAACATCTTTTTCAAGTTTTTTAAATTTCAGAGCCTGCTGCCTTTCTTTTTCAAGATTATTCAAATAAGAAGTTCTTTCCCTGAGAACAGAGTTAACTGACTTTATCTTTTCCTCTGTTTTTTCCAGTTCTCTCATTGATTTCTCTTTTTTTGCTTCATAGACAGAAATCCCTGAAACCTCCTCAATTACTTTTCTTCTCTCTTCTGACTGCATTCTTACAAAATTCTGAATCTCACCCTGAAGAACAATATTAAATCCCTGGGGGTCCACCCCTGCCTGAGCCAGCAATGCCAGAACCTCCTGCCTTGTCTTTGTCTCATCATTTATCTTGTAGATGCTTTGCCCGGTTTTCCTGACAATTCTTTTTATTGAAATTTCTTTTTTTTCAAGAGAGAAAGTCCTGTCAGAATTGTCAAAAATCAATTCAACACTTGCTTCTTTTGAAGGGGCTGCTGCCTTGGTTCCCATAAAAATCAGGTTTCCGGCTTTCGCAGCACGCATTGATTTAATGCTAAGCCTGCCCAGAACAAAACATATTGCATCTGAGATGTTTGACTTTCCGCTGCCATTAGGTCCCAGAACCACATTTATTCCGGGCATGAAAGGAATTTCTGTCTTCTTAGGAAAACTTTTGAAACCCTTCATCACCAGCTTTTTGATATACATAAAAAATGAAACACAGGGAGATTTTTAAAGATTTATAATTATTCAAACAACTTTTTCTGCCTGGAATTATGGTCTGCTTTTTTCCACGTGCTCCAGGTTTTTCTGAATATTCCTTTGTGATTATGGTTTCTTATGTTTTTTTCCAGGAATTTTTTAGTTCTGGGATCAGAGCAATAGCCAGAGCCCATATCTTTCCCATACATTTCCTTTA
>CAYOAO010000042.1:0-2831 GCA_964402075.1 Candidatus Woesearchaeota archaeon | reverse complement strand
AAACAAATTAAAACTAAAGCAGTAATTAAGAAACTAAAAAAAGATTTTTTATTCATATGACCTCTTTTCATTTCTTAAAAAGAGATTCTGTATTTTTAAACATTATTTAATTCAATTTTATCTAAGAAATATAATAAAATTTCCTATCCAAAACCAATTCCAATCAAGCCGGGATTAATCAGCAGAATCAGTCCAAGCAAAATCATTATCAATCCGCCGATGAATTTTATTACCTGCATCTGGCTTTTGGTTATTTTTTTGCCCCTGAAAGTGAATCCGAAAAGAGTAATAATAACTAAGAGGGGTGTTACATAAATCAGGTTATAAAAAAGAAGGTAAAAATAATAAGAAAAGCTATTTGCCAGGAATCTTCCTGTTAATATTCCTGTGTAAATAATAGGGAAACCAGCTGTGCAGGGTAATTCTACCAGTGAAGCAAAAGCAGCTAGGCTGACAGACGCTAAGATCAAGGCCGGCATAGAACTGCTGACAATTAAGCTTTTCATTTTTTCAAGCTTTTTTAATAAAGGACCTTTGTGCTGTTCCTGTATCATTAATGTCACTCCTCTCCTGAATGCAATTAATTCCTTGCAGTTGATTATTCCTGCAATTAAGGCAATTAAGGCAATTCCGATTCTCAGCGGAGTTATAAAGCCGAAATATTTGAAGATATTAAGCCATAATGCCATGAAAAGAAGATAAATCACAAATACTACAAAGATAAAGGTATAGCCGATTGCATAAATTCTTTTTCTTGAATGTGAAGCAGAAACAAGCAATCCAAGAAGCACAGTAAGTACAAACAAATTGCAGGGATTAAATCCGTCAATCAGGGCAATGAAAAAAGTGAATAGGGGTAGAGGCAAAGTATAACCCAGCCTTTCCAGGGATTCTGGAGAGATATTTTTAGCAAAAATAAAAAAACCAACCAGAAATAATAAAGAACCTCCTATAATCAGGTAATTCTTCTGCTTTTCAGTCATGCAAATTCTCATGCATTTTCTTTTATTTTTGAATCTGTAAACAAAAAGAGAAATAAGTGATAAAACTAATAAAATCAAAAACCAATACCATGATTTCCAGGAAGGTTCTGTTACATGGTTTATTCCGCCGGCATTATTTTGAGCTTCTTTATTCCACTCTAAAATCCAGTCATCTATTTTTACAGCATTTGAGAATTCAATCTGGCCTTCAGAAATCAATACAGGTCCAGGCTCTGTTTTCTCAAAATCAAAATCTTCCAGAAAAGAGGAAATATTCTCAGCTATCAGGATATCTTTTAATAATTCATTATCTCCACTGTCTCCTGATATAAGAACCCTGTCTTTTGTCCAGATCTTTACTTTGCCGGGAAGATTTGTTAAATCCAGATTCTCAAAATCAACAGAAGCTCCATCAGGCATAGGAAAATCATTTGAATCAAGATTTTCAATTATTTCCCTGGAATTCAGGACCTGGAATCTCCCAAGACCAATCTGATCCTGATTAAAAATCACAAAAGGAACACCTGCCTGCGTATCAGGTATATAGGATTCAAAATACTGTTCAGCTACATCATAATTACTTGCTCTTAAGCTGTAAATTTCATATTCAAGCACAATTAAATCAGGATATTCTGAAGTGTATTCAGACAACAGAGCAGGGTCTGTGATAGCACAGTTCGGGCATCCGACTCCTGTTATATAAACAGCGCAAACCGGCTCATTAGGTTCCTGTGCTAAAACATCATTTAGGCAGAATATTGTAAATAAGAATAAGATTACCCCTATTACAATAAAAAGTTTGCTTTTATTATTCATAGAATTACTTTAGATGAAACAATTTATATAAGTTTGTTTCAGATTTTGAAACAGGCAAGAATAAAATCCTTTATTTCTTTTTCCGCTTCATTTTATTAATCCTGCTGCTAATTAAGAATAAAATTCCTACAAGCCAAAGAGGGATTATCAGAATAAAGATCATTATAGGGCTTTCATATGCGTCAAAAAAGAAGGTAAAAATAATTGCTATTAGTATGAATAACCATCCCCCTATTTTTTCCCATTTCCAGGCTATCCATACAATAAAAAACAAAACCAGCCAGGGCAGGGCATTAGGGCTGTTCATTAAGATTCCTTTTAGTCCGCCACCATATTCTTCTGCCCCTGACAACAGGGCAAATACAAAAAAGAATGCTGCAAAAATTAAGATAATGATTCTGGGAGCCCAATAAATTATTTTTTTAATATTGCGCTTCATTTTATTAATATTTAGAAGAAGTATATAAATTTATTCAATCAGGACTTTTTTTAATTCTTCCTCTAATTCAATAACATTGGTCATTCCGTGCGGTTTTTTTGTTATAATCCCTTTTTCCTCTAATTTTCTTAAAGTCCTGAATATCCTTACCCTTGACAAGCCAGTGTTTTTTACTATTTCTGATTGGGTTATCTTCCCTTTATGATTCAGGATTGAATTTATAATTGATTTTTCTTCACCTGCCAGAAACTTTAGTGTAAGGCTTACATCTCTGTGCATTCTTGTTATCTTTTTCTCGTATTTTTCAGAAATAAAATAATATGTTAAACTTCCTATAAACATCCCAAAGAGGGACAATAAAACCAGAATTAATGAAACCTTATTTTGTTCCCTGCAACCTGCATCACACAAAACTTTCTCATTAAGATAAGTTATAGAAAAAAACAAAACTGCTGTAAAACCAGCAATTATACCAATAATTAACCATAACTGAAAAAGTTTATTCTTACCTCCAGAAGATCTTTCTTTATCCATTTTTTATTTTTCACTAAATTACTTCTTTAATTTTCTTTTCGGATTCTTCTTTATATTTA
>CAYOAO010000041.1:0-2925 GCA_964402075.1 Candidatus Woesearchaeota archaeon | reverse complement strand
GATGTCTTTTTCTACCATTATGAATTCTTGTAAAGAGGTTATTTAAATTTTGTGGAAGAATGTTCGACGCCCGGACCAGGAGTCGAACCTGGATATCCTTTCGGAAACGTGGGCTCGGGCCACGCAGACCACCATTGTCCAATCCGGGCATTCAATCCAGAAGAAAACCTGTTTTATATTTTTAACCTAACGACAAATTTAATAATACTCAATCATAATATTTTTTATGCCAAAAAAAAGAGGGCTGGGGAAAAACTTGCAGAAAGAGGATTTTCAGACTCCCTTATCAAAAAAACTGAAAAAAAACAAGGCCCTGAATGTCTTGGGATTTATATTTGCCCTTTATATGTTTGTCTTTTCCCTGACTTTAATCAAGATTTCTTCGGCAGCTATTGGCGAGGGAATTTTTCATTTATCCAAGAACGGAATGAATGAGCTGAATGCTTTTGGTTTTGGCTGGCTTGCTACTCTGATAACCCAGTCATCCGGAGCAGCTGCTGCAACCCTTATTGCTTTTCATCTTGCCGGAATAATCGGCCCTGTTTTTTTGCTGTATATGGTAATTGGGACAAGAATAGGGACTTCAATAACTGCCTTATTTACTTCTTTCCTGATTCATGCAAAGCGAAGGGATTTCAGGCATGGTTTTGAAATAGGCTTGGCTAATCTGGTTTATGCTATTCCAATTGCAATTATAATGCTTTTGCTTGAGTTTTTTACAGGATTTTTCAGCAAAACAGGAGAATATTTTGTTGTTTTTGACTCTCCCCTTAAATACAATGTAATTGACATGAGTATTTTGCCTGTGATTAATCTTATCTCTTTTATACCTGAAAATCTGAAAATTTTGTTAGGCATTCTTTTCCTGATTGGAAGCCTGAAATATCTTCCTAAATTCATGATAAATATCTGGGGCGAGGTAAATTTAAGATCAAAAATAAACAGGTTTTTGGATAAAAAGTGGAAGTCTTTTTTATTGGGTCTTGGGATTACTGCTCTTTTGATGTCCACCAGCATCACGATTACTTTCCTGATTCCATTGGTTGTTACAAGAATAACCAAACTGAAAAAAGTTATTCCATATATGATTGGTGCGAATTTGGGCGGAGTTTCAGAAATTGTTTTGGGCGGGCTTGTTCTGGGAGGAAATGCTCTTCCAGCTGTTTTCACATATGTCTCTTTTTCAATAATCGGATTTTTCTGGATGTTTAATACTGATCTGATGTTCAGGGCAACAAAGTTCTTATCCAAAAGAACACTCCATGTTTCAAGGCAGAGAGCTTTAATGTTTATTATAGCCTTTATTCTGGCTGCTGTTATTCTTTCTTTTATTTAATTTAATTGTTTCAAAATCTGAAACAAACTTATATAAAGTGTTTCATCAGAGGGATATTATGAAAATAAATAATAAAATTGCAAAAAAGATAAAGCAGGATTTTCCTGTTTTTAGGAATAATAAAGGGCTTATTTATTTGGATAATGCTGCAACATCCCAGAAGCCAGAACAGGTGATAAGAGCTGTAAAAGGCTTTTATGAAAAGAATAATTCAAATGTTGGCCGGGGCCTTTACATGCTTTCTGAAAAAGCCATGGAAAATTATGATAATGCAAGAAAAACTGTTGCTGGATTTATTAATGCATCTCCTGATGAAATTGTATTCACGAAAAATACAACAGAATCCCTTAATCTTTTGTCTTATACGCTTTCCCAAATTATTCCCCGGGAAAAGGATGAGATTGTGCTGACAGAAATGGAGCATCATTCAAACCTGGTTCCTTGGCAGATGCTTGCAAAAAGAAAAAGGATGAAACTGAAAATAATTAAAGTTAAAGAGGATTTTACCCTTGATATGGGGGATGCTGCACAAAAAATTACAGACAGGGCAGCGATTTTGTCTTTTTCTTATGTTTCAAATGTTACAGGCACGATAAATAATGTTAAGGAGCTGGTTAAACTTGGAAAGGAAAAAGGGGCTATTACAGTTATTGATGCTGCACAGGCTGCCTCGAGCATAAAAATTGATGTCAGGGATTTGGGATGCGATTTTCTGGCTTTTTCCTCGCACAAGATATTCGGGCCAATGGGCATTGGAGTTCTTTACGGAAGAAAAGAGCTTCTTGAGGAAATGCCTCCTTTTAATTTTGGCGGAGGAATGATAAAAAAAGTTGAGCTCGGAGGTGCGGAATGGGCAGATATTCCTGAGAAATTTGAGGCAGGAACCCAGGACATTGCAGGGGCTGCCGGGCTTGCTGAGGCAATCAGGTATCTGGAAAAAATCGGACTGGAAAATATTTCTGACTGGAAAAAACAGCTGACAGATTATGCCCTTGAAAAATTAAGGGAAGTTCCCGGGATTAAAATTTACAGCCCTGTTGCAGAAAAAAATGCAGGAATAATCTCTTTTAGTCTGGGAAGAATCCATCCGCATGATGTTTCTGCCCTCCTGGATGAGAAGGGAATTGCAATACGCGCAGGCCATTGCTGTGCAATGCCGCTGATGAAAAAATTCGATCTGCCTCAGGGAATATCAAGAATAAGTTTCTCAGTGTTCAACACATCTGAAGAAATAGATAAGCTTGTTAATATCTTAAAAGAAATTGAATCTAAATTAGGGAATTAGAAAATGGAAACAATAAAGAATAACAATGCATACAAGAAGCATATTATTAACCTGTGGAAAAACCCGAAGAATTTCGGCACTCTTAAAAGCCCCACACATGAACTCACAGAGCACAATTCCATTTGCGGAGATGAGATAACTGTTCAGCTTCTTGTTAAAGAAGGAAAAATAAAAGATGCAAGATTCAGCGGAAGCGGATGTGTCCTGAGTGTGGTTTCTGCATCACTTCTCACTGAAAAATTAAGAGAAATGAGAATAGAAGATGCCAGAAAATTAGGAAAAGATGATATAAAGAAATTACTTA
>CAYOAO010000040.1:0-2951 GCA_964402075.1 Candidatus Woesearchaeota archaeon | reverse complement strand
GATAATCACAATCATATTTTTAAAGTTCTGCATTATCTTTTTTTATGGAAAATTATAGGAATAGAATTATTGAATATTTAAGAAAAAACCTAAAAAAAGGTTATACTCTTGAATCCCTGAAATGGGCTCTTATTGGCCAGGGATACTTAAGGGCATCTGTTGAAAGGGCAATTGAAGAATTTAATAAAGAGCTGGCAAAGAAAGCCCCTGTTCTTAAGGAAAAGCCGGTAATAAAATATGAAATTATTGATGAAAATGATAATCCCATCAAAATCAAAAAGTCCTGGTGGAAGCGAGTATTTGCACTAGACTAATTAAATAAAACTAATAACGAGTGCAAGTGCGAGGGGAATCTTTGGATAATGGGGAAAGCTTTTTAACGTCGGTTTCTTCAAAATATTAAGCCGTCATGCGGAGAATGGTATTCCACCTGGTTTGAGCCCAGGGCCCTTATGGGCATCCAGGTTCGATTCCTGGTGACGGCGTTTTTTTTCTTAAGCCTGCAGAGGGAGTTGAACCCCCGACCCCTTGATTACGAATCAAGTGCTCTGCCAACTGAGCTATGCAGGCCTGTCATAAACTGCTCGTAGAACTATAAAAGTGTTTAGACTTGTCTGCTTGCTAATTAAAAAAATTTAACCGAATAATGCAGACAAGCCTTCTGCTGCAGCTTCTTTCTTTTCTTCTTTTGGTTCTTCTTTCTTCTCGCTTTCAGCAGGTGCTGAACCAGATGCAGGGGCTGCGCTGACTAAGCTGGCACTTTCCAGCTCCTTGTCTATGTCAACTCCCTTCAGGCTGGCAACAAGAGATTTGATTTTGGCTTCTTCATCAGGGCCAATCTCTGAACCAGTAGCTGCAACAACTTTTTTCAGGTTCTCTTCATTAACTTCTTTTCCTGATTTGTGCAACAAAAGTGCTGCATATATGTTTTCCATTATTTATTTTCCTCCGTATTTTCTTTTGGAGTCTGAGTTTTTTCAGGTTCTTTGGATTCTGTTCTTTGTTCTTGTTTATTTTCTTTTTTATTATCATTAACTTCTTCCTTATCATCAAACTTTTCAAGAGCTTTTCCATGCATTCCTGCTTTGCCTATCATGAATTTAACAGTATCATGGGTTGGATAACCAATCTGTACTGAAAAAGGAAGGGCTTTTCCAAATGCTTCTTTTATATCCCTTATTGTTTCTTCTTTGTCAATTTTTATGTCAAGATATAATTTTTCCTCTTGTGTATCAAATGCAGCAAGAGGGATAAAACCAACCTTAAATGGCTTCATATCAAGTTTACTCATAAGATCAGACGCAGCTGCAGAAATCTTTCCTCCTTTTTTGGCAATCACTTTTGGCTCTTTAATACTTATTTTTCCCTTTTCTATCTGAATTTTAATTCCCAAGGCCCCCAGCTCTGATATTGCAGGTCCTGGTGTCAGGTCAGTAGGACCTGCGTGAATTACAATGTCTTCAGGAGCTTCCTGCCCTGCTTTTGCTTTTATAGGGGTTTTTTGATTAACAATCTCTGCAGCAAGATCAAAGGCATCAGCATCTGAAAATAAAACTGCAGAACTTTCTTTGATATATTCCTTAAGCTTTTTTACAGCCTCATTCCCAGAGGCATCTAATGCACGAAAAATTATGCTTTTCTTTGGGACTTTTACAACTGCTTTCTCTCTGAGTATCTTTACAATTTCCTGATACTGGGAGGCAGGAATATTTTTTATGGAAACTATGATGATTGTTTTCTTATTTTTTATCAGCTCTGCCAGCTTTGAAACTTCTTTTAATTTTCTTTCCGGAATTTTTTTTGTTCTTTTAGTCATTTTATCTTATTTGTATTTTCTGAGGTTTAGTCATTGTGAATTTTATCTCCAGATTTTTTATGTTATCTTTCTCTTTAGGAAGAGTCTTAAGGAGAGAATTATAAATTGCCACAACATTTTCTGAAATTTCTTCATCTTTCATATTTTCTTTCCCGACAGCGACTTTTATGCTTGGCTCTTTAACTCTTATTTTTAAGTTGCTGTTTATTTTTTTCTTTAATTCATTTATTGTCTTTTCATCTGTGTCTGTAAGAATTCCAAGCTGGGGAGAAGGCATTTTTCCGGCAGGACCAAGTGCACGGCCGAAAGTTGTCGCAACTTTTGGCATTAAACTTGCCTGGGCAATAAAAAAATCATAATTTTTTACAAGTTTCTTTAATTCTTTTTTATCAGAGTATTTTTTGAAATCATTAGGAGTTATTGTTTCAGTGTCTTTATTCTCTACTTCCAGAAAACCGCATATTTTTTTATCTTTTATTTTGTGAGGGACACTAATGAAGAAGTTTACCTGGGATTTTTTAGCATCAAATTTTTGCAGATTTATAATTAAGTCAACTGTTTGCTCAAATTTTCTTTTTTTTCCTTTTCTAAGCTCAGACAGAGCTTTTTTTAATTGTTCTTTAAGTTCCATTTATTAATCTCCCAAATTATGCGCAATGAACATAGAATTTATTTCATTACGATATGGTTCAAGCGATTAAAATTCAGAGAAAAAAGAGATTTATAAATTTAATGTTTAAATCAATTATAATAATCCTTATAAATAACCTCTGTTTCCTCAAAAAATGGAACTTGTAACACTTTTATCCTCGGGAAAAGGAAGCTGGGCACAGGTATCTGGCCTGATTAAGTACGGTGAATGGGATAAGGTGATTATTCTAGGTGATGATTTTGCAAAAAAATTCACGCATGAAAAATCTTTTGAGTTTATTGAAGTTGATTTTAATAAAAGAATAAAAGAACTTCGGGAAGAATTTTCCAAAAAACTTAAAGGAAAAATTAACGGAACAGAAGTTGCTTTAAGCATTGCTTCCGGAAACGGAAAAGAGCACATGGCACTTATTTCTGCACTCATCAACCTGCCAGTCGGAATACGCTTTGCAGCTTTAACAAAAGAAGGTGTGATTGATTTGTG
>CAYOAO010000039.1:0-3195 GCA_964402075.1 Candidatus Woesearchaeota archaeon | reverse complement strand
ACAAGATAAACCAGCACATACTCCTGATAAGGTGAAGGAAAAAACTTGAGATAATTTAATATATTTAACAATAATCCTAAAAATCAATAAGCTTTAAAAACCGATTTTCACTTTCTTTAAAATGTTCTATTTAACAGATGTTGAAGATTATGTAAGGGTTGAGCCTAAACTGTTTGGCCTTCCTACTTTAGAGGCTGTTGAAAAGCAGTTAAAGGAAACTTATGCAGATTATTACCATAAGGAACTCGGAAGGGTGATAACTGTTGTTGATGTTAAAGAAGTTGGCGAGGGAGTTATAATCCCGGGAGACGGAGCAGCATATTATAATACAAAATTCAGGCTCCTTGTCTGGAAGCCTGAGATGCATGAGATTGCTTACGGAATAATTTCTGAGATTGCAAGTTTTGGCGCATTTATGGATTTAGGGGTAATGAGGGGAATGATACATATAAGCCAGACAATGGAAGATTATGTTAGCTTCAGCAAGACAAATACCCTGACAGGCAAATCATCCAAGAGAAGCCTGAAACAGGGTGATTTGTGCCTTGCCAGAATTGTTGCTATAAGCCACAAAGGAAATGAAACAAAGATAGGCTTGACAATGAGACAGCCAGGGCTTGGAAAGCTTGAATGGATAAAGGAAGATCAGGTTAAAAAAGAAAAAGAAATGCAAAGAGCATTGAAACATGAATCCAAGGAAAAAAGAGGAACAAAAAAAGGAGGAAAGAAAAAATAAAATGTCAAAGCAAAAAGCATGCAAAATTTGCAAAAGGATTTTTGAAGGGGAAAAATGCCCTCACTGTGATTCCAAAGAATCCACAGAAAGTTTTAAGGGAAAAATTATTGTGCTTAATCCTGAAAAATCAGAAATAGCAAAAAAACTTAACATCAAGGAAAAAGGAAATTTTGCAATTAAAACAAGATAAATCTTTTATCTTAAATATTAAAAATGGAATTAAAAATAACTGAAGAAAAAGAAAATAAATTGTTTAACAGAAGAGAGATAAAGGGATCTTTAGAGTCAAATGCTACACCAAGCAGGCAGGATACATCAAAACTTCTTGCTGAAAAATTTTCAGTGCCTCCTGAAAATATTAAAATAAAAAAAATTACAGGAAAGTTTGGTTCAAGGACTTTTGATATTGAGGCAAATATTTATTCTTCAGAACAGGAAAAAGACAGCATTGAATTAAAGAAGAAAAAAGACAGCAGGGCTGAAAAGAAAACAGAGGAAACTGAAGAAACTCCAAAAACTGCTGAGGCTGAGAAGCAAGCATCTGCAGAAAAGCCTGCAGAAGAAACCCGGCAGCAATCAAAACAAGAAGAAACCAAGCCAGAGACAGAAAAGAAGCCGGAAGAGAAAAAAGAAGAAAATTTAGAGAAGAAGGAAGAAGAATCTAAACCAGAGCCACAATAAAATGCCGAGAAAAATAATTAAAAAAGGGAAGAAGCCGCATAAGAACAAGCCGACCAGCAAAAAATATTCAAAATACAAAATAGAAGGTGATAGGCTTGTAAAGGAAAGATTTTGTCCGAGATGCGGTCCGGGAGTTTTCCTGATGAATTCTAATGGAAGGCTTTACTGCGGCAAATGCCATTACAGCGAGTTTGAAAGCAAGAAAAAGCCTGAAGAAGAAAAAAAGTAATTTCTTATTTTTTTATGAATTTAAATGGGCAAATTAATCCTAAAATTAATTTAATAAGCCCGCAATTTAATTTAGAATTATAAACCTAGGAGCAGTGTCAATTAAGTTCTCTCCTCCATCTTTGGTATATCTAGATTATCACCTAAAAATTAATTATCCATGGTTTAACGTGTTTAATTATGAACCCTGGGATAGATGTCTTAAGCAACAAACAGCAGCCTAAGACCTCTATCCTGGGGAAAAAGAGGTGATAGATATTAGAACAACTGCAAGTATTTAAACCTTTCGTTAATGTTACTCTTAAAAAATGACAGCCGAGGGTTATAATAAAGTGGTAATTCAGATAACTTATAATATTCTTTTATAAACTACAATATAATTCTGTAAACACTACATAATATTTTTCCTGTTTTTTATTATGCATCAGATTTATAAAAATAGAGTTATTTAATCCTTAATGAATAATATAAAAAAAGAGGATGTAATTAGAGATACCTTTACTAACCCAAAACAAGAACAGATTCATGACATTTTATTTAACCGTGAGATTGGCTGGAAGGAAATTATCCATGATCTTATTAATACAGAGCAGCTTGACCCATGGGATATTAATATAATAATTCTTACAGACAGGTATCTTGACAAGGTCAGGGAACTTGAAGAGGCTGATTTTTTTATTTCAGGAAAAGTCCTTCTCGCTGCCTCTCTCCTTTTAAGAATAAAATCAGAAGTTCTCCTGAATAAATACATAAAAAGCGTGGATGAAATCCTGTTTGCTGATAAAAACAAGGACCAGTTGAGAACAGGTTTGGAAAAAGGCCAGGTTTTTGAGATATTTGAAAATGATGAGATTCCTGAACTGATTCCAAAAAGCCCGATGCCAAGGTTCAGGCGTGTTACATTACAGGAAATTATGGATTCCCTGAACAAGGCAATTGCAACAGAAAACAGGAGAATCAAAAGAAAAATATCTGAAAAAGACAGGCTCAGGCAAACTTCATTTTCCATGCCAAAAAGAAAGTTCAGCATAAAAGACAAAATAAAAGAGATTTACGGGAAACTTTTAAATCAGCTTAAGGAGGAAGAAAAAAGAAAAAAAATATCTTTTTCAGAGTTTGTCGGCGAAGACAAAGAAGAAAGAATAATCTCATTCTCAAGCCTGCTGCATCTTGATTATCAGAAAAAAGTCTGGCTTCAGCAGGAAGATCATTTTGATGAATTTTATATCTGGCTGAAAGAAGTTTTTTTCCGCCATAACCCTGATCCTTTTTTAGAGCTAAGGGAAGAAGTTGAGAAAACAACCCTAGAACTGAATGAAGAAAAGAAAAAGCGCATAGAAAAAATAAACAGGGATTTTGAAAATCCTCTCGGAAGTTTGTTTGACTAAAAGAATAGAAAATCTAATTTAATAACCGCAGCTCCTTCTCTTAAATTTTTCAGCAGCTTGATCATATTGCTTTCCTAATTCATTGTAATATTTCATATCTTCTTTGTCTCTGTTACCAGAGTCCATGACATCTCTTCTTTCTTCTGCAATGCTCCTCATTCT
>CAYOAO010000038.1:0-3234 GCA_964402075.1 Candidatus Woesearchaeota archaeon | reverse complement strand
ACATAGAGATTAAATAATATCTGAGATAATCCCGCCCGAATTTGTCAATCATTTCCTGAGGGGTTATAATGTTTCCCAATGATTTTGACATTTTTCTTTTTTCCAGATCAGTAACCATTCCGTGAACCATAATATTCCTGAAGGGTTTTTTATCAAAGGCAATTGCAGAAAGGATTAACTGCGAATTCCACCACCCTCTGAACTGGTCTGTTGCTTCTGTATTCAGATCAGCAGGCCAGAATCTTTTCATTAATTTTTTATTTTGCGGGTATCCTAATGCAGCCCAGCTTGAAACTCCTGAATCAAACCATACATCCAGGACTTCAGGAACCCTTTTCATTTCCCCGCCGCATTTACACTTCCATTTAACCTGGTCAATCTCCGGCTTATGTAATTCCCTGATTCTCTTCTTGTATTTTTTTTCAAGTGTTTTAATATCCCCTATAACTTCTGTTCTCTTACATTTAGTGCACTTCCATATTGGCAAAGGGGTCCCCCAGTATCTCTGCCTTGAAATCGGCCAGTCAGAAATTCCGTTAAGCCAGGCTTTCATTCTCTTTTCCATTAATTTAGGAATCCAGTTGGTTTCCTTGTTTAACTTCAGGAGTTTTTTATGAATGTCAGAAATCTTGAAAAACCACTGGGGAATTGCCAGCATTAGCAAAGGGGTCTTGCATCTCCAGCACAACGGATAATCATGGCTGTATTTATGCTTGTGTAAAATAAGTTTGTCTCTTTCCAAATCTTCAATAATCTCCTTATCAACAATTCTTGCTTTTTTCCCGGCATATTTTCCAGTCTCTTTTTTTAGATTGCCGTTTATTTCAACAGGAACCAAAATATCAAGCCCTGCTTTTTTCCCTACTTCATAATCTTCTTTCCCATGCCCTGGTGCACAATGAACCAACCCCGAGCCTTCTTCAAGGTTAACATATCTTTTTGATAAAACTATTCTGTAAGAATTTTTTGTCTTAATATTAAGGTTCTTTCTCAGTGGATTTTCATATTTCCAGCCTTCCATTTCCTTTCCTTTGAATTCTTTCTTAACCTTATATGCGGAACCCAGCTCTTCCATAATCTTAGAAACAAGCTCTTTTGCAATAATCCATTTTTCTCCTTTCGGAGTTTCAATTTCCTGATAAATAAAATCAGGATTTGCCATTACTCCTGTATTTCCGGGAAGGGTCCAGGGAGTTGTTGTCCAGATTATTAAATAAGTATCTTTTTTGTCTTTTAACGGGAATTTTACAAAAATAGCTGTATCTTCCTGTTTTCTGTAAATAATTTCATTGTATGCTACTGCTGTCTCACATCGCGGGCAAGTATGAACAGAATATTTTCCCAGATATAATAAGCCTTTTTCCTCTGCTTTTTTAAAAGTCCACCATATTGCCTCAATATATTCGGGGCTTAGAGTAAGATAAGAATCATCCCACGGCATCCATACCCCAAGGTTTTCAAATTCCTTGTTCATTAAATCAATGTATTTTGTTGCAAATTCCTTGCATTTTAGGATAAATCTCTTAACACCGTATTTTTCTATGTCTTCTCTTCCTTTGCTTCCGATTTCTTTTTCAATCTGATATTCAATCGGAAGACCATGAGTATCATAACCAGGTCTGTCAAAAATATCATACCCCTGCATTCTTTTCATTCTGACAGAAACATCTTTCAGGGTTTTGTTCAGGGCAGTTCCCATATGAATATGCCCTGTGGCATAAGGGGGACCATCCATCATATAAAATGTTTTTTTATTCCTTTTGTTTTTCTTCCTCGCTTTTTCAGGAATTTTCTTCTTTTCCCAGAATTTTATTATTTCTTCCTCTGTTTTTTTGAAATCATGCATTTTATCTCAGATTTTAGATAGGGTTTTATATTTTTAAATTATTACTTAATTTTTCCTGTTATAAGCTGTCCAAAAATTCTTCCTCTCTGAAATGAAACTCTCCGGGAATAATTATGCAAAAGGGTGCCCCAATTTTCTTATTCTTCAATTCCTTAATCTTTCCGTAATAAATTTCTGAATCCTTATTGCCAAGCCTTGAGCACACAATTATTTTTCCCAGTTTAATTCCTTTTTTTCCTGAATCCTTTTCAAGCCTTTTCAGAGAATCCCTGAATTTCATTCCAATATCAATCAAAATCAGTGTATGGGCTTTTATGCCAAGATTTTTTTTGATTATTTCCATATAACTGTCTGCTTCAAAATTTGGCATGCTTGCGGTTTTCCCGAACTTGTATACCTGGAGCCCTGTCTCAGCAACTGCATCAAGAACAGAAGCATTATGGAGAACTCTGACCTTAACTTTCTTTTTTTCGGCTTCCTGTATAAGGGTTATATGGGTTGTGGCTGTTAATGGTGAGCCATAAACTAAGATAGCAACATTTGTCTTTTTGGCCTCATTAATAATTTCATAAATCCCTTTTTCAATAATTTCTCTGTCTGCCTGGATAAACTTTTTATTAAACTTCTTCTCCAGTTTTTTTATGTTATATGGAAAGTCAACAGTATAATTTTCAATATATATTTTTTTACATTTCTTAACAGCTTCAATCCCTTCAAGTGAAATTCCCTTCTCATTCAGGCCAAGGCCAATTATATATAACATAAAAAGATTAAAATCCGGGCATTTATTAAGATATCCCAGGAGTTTTCTGAAGTCTTTTTCCAGAGACAATACAGATTTAAAAATAAAAAGAACCTGTTTTTCTGATTAAAAAGAGGCCCTGTAAAAATGGCAAAAAAGAAACCAAAAAGAAAAAAGAAATAAAGATTAACTTAACAAATTTTATCTAAATTTTCTTTTTCTGCTTCTTTTTTCTTTCTTTTAACAATATACTATGTGAATTAAAGAAAAAGGAAAAAGTTTTAAAATCATTTTTTATTCTCGCTTTGTCTAATAATTTCTTCAGTGGAAAAAGTTCCATCCTCACGAAATCTTGAATCTAAAAGCCCTTCCAACCAATCTGCTTTTTTTCTTGTTCTTTTTTCAATATCTCTTGCTTGAGAATAACTTATTTTTTCATAATTCAATATTCTATCTAGAGTGATTGTTTTTTCTCCCTCATAAGAATTTATAACAACTTTTCCATTCTTATTTTCTGCAACATAAACTACTTCATTTGTTCTTTTGTCAAGGTAAGTCCCTAGTAAAATTTCCATAATTGTTAAAGAAAAAATTAATATTTAACTATTTCTGTATTCCAAAATATATCATCTTTTCAAACTTCTGC
>CAYOAO010000037.1:0-3302 GCA_964402075.1 Candidatus Woesearchaeota archaeon | reverse complement strand
TAAAAGATGATTTTGAGGAAATAGAAATCAGAGTGTAATAATCCTTAAAAAGAATATTAATGAATTTAATCTATGAAAGAGAAAAGACCTTCTTGGGATGAATATTTTATGGAGATTACAAAAGCTGTTACAAAACGGGCAACCTGTGACAGGGGAAAAAGTGGTTGCGTGATTACCAAAGATAGACATATTTTGGTCACAGGATATGTCGGAGCTCCTGCAGGATTACCTCATTGTGATGAAATAGGACATCAAATGAAAACTATTATTAACGAAGACGGAAGCACTTCCCAGCATTGTGTCAGGACAGCCCATGCAGAACAAAATGCAATTTGTCAGGCTGCAAAATTAGGAATCAGCCTTAATGGTTCAACACTTTATTGCAAAATGACGCCCTGTTCAACATGCGCAAAAATGATAATTAACTCTGGAATAAAAAAGGTTGTTGCAGAAAAAGATTATCACGCAAGTAAAGATACTAAAGAAATGTTTAAACAGGCAAGAATAAAATTAGAGATATTGAATCCTGAAGTTGAAAAATATGATAAAATGTGATTATAAAACCCTAAGAGTCCTACAAAGAATTTTTAAATCTAAAATTGCTTAATGAGCCACGGCTCCGTAGCTCAGTCTGGCAGAGCACTGGACTTTTAATCCAGGTGTCGAGGGTTCAAATCCCCCCGGGGCCATAGCTTTCCTGACTTAAAATTTCTCTTGGAAAAAAATTAGGACTTATTAAACAAAGCCGTTATTAAGGCAAAGTTTAAATTGGAGGAACCCATTAAAATAAAATGACATTAATAATCTCTCCTGATGGAGTAAAAAACACCTCAGATACAAATATCACAATGGGAAAAGCAAAAATCAAAGTAGGGGGTTCTTTAACAAATGAAGGAAAAATGAGTTTACATGAGACAGATTTAGAGGTAGCAAAAGACCTGATTCAGAAAGGGGACTTTAAAGTTAATGACCCACATTACTTTGCTAAAGCAGTTCTGGAATTAGTTAAATCTACAAAAGATTTAACTAAAATTGGTGCTGGAGTTATAAAACTACTTTCAGGGGCATAATTTATTTTTTGTTTAAAAAGTCAAGCAAAATTAGGACTTTTTGTGCAAAGCCCAAGGAGGCGAAAGGTTTAAAAATAAAAATTCGGTTTCTTTTATTATTGTTAAGTTATTAAAGTAATATTAAAATATTTAACAAAAGGTAATTGCTGCCCTTATTACCGTGGAAAAACTCCCAAATGCATATTCTTCAGCCCAAACATACAAAACTCAAGGAAAAAGAAGTACAAAATATATTGGAAAAATTCAATATTTCTAAAGCCCAATTGCCAAAAATATTGCTAAATGACCCTGCATTGCCAGAGGGATGTGAAATCGGCGATGTGGTAAAAATAGAGAGAAAAGAAGAGGACGGAACAGTTTATCCATATTACAGGGTTGTTATTTAGAAAATTAAAGCTAGGCCAGAATTTCCAAAAATGAGAAAAAACAAGCATCTTATAGTAAAAAAATACCTTGAAGAGCATTCCCTGGTAGGAAGCAATATTACTTCTTTTAACAACTTTATTGAAAAAAGAATGCAGGAAATTGTCAATGAAATTTCTGAAACAATATCAAATGATGATTTTGAAATTAATCTCGGAAAGATAAAGGTTGGAAATCCAAGGGTTATAGAAGCTGACGGAAGCTCTTCACTGGTAACACCTGCAGAAGCAAAAACAAGAAACCTTACTTATTCTGCTCCGGTTTACCTTGAAATTACTGTAAAAAAAGATGACCAGGTTGATTCAGAGGTCGTTGAAATAGGAAAGATTCCTATTATGGTAAAAAGCAAGGCCTGTAACACCAGTGAAATGTCAAGGGAAGAATTAATTAAAACACATCACGATCCTCTTGATCCGGGAGGCTATTTTATCATCAAAGGAAATGAGAGAGTTATGATTATGGCAGAAGACCTTGCAGAAAACCAGCCTTTCATAGACACAGATTCAAAAGGAAATCTTATCCTTAAACTTTTCTCCCTGAGAGGGACATACAGGATACCTGCCACTATCTCAGAAAGCAAGGAAGGAATCTTTGAAGTCTCATTCAGCAAGTTCAGGGATATCCCCATTGTTGTGGTTCTCAAAGCTCTTGGAATGACCAAGGAATCAGATATCCAGAAATACATCGGAAGAGAAACAGATTCACTGATTGTAAACCTCTATGAATTTGCGAATATTGCAACAAAGGAAGACGCTATGATGTATATTTCTGAAAAAACAAATCTTCAGGGAACAAAAAAAGAAGTTCTTGACAGGGTAAAGCAGAGGATTAATTCTTATCTTTTTCCCCATATAGGCCAGAAAAAAGAGGACAGAATGAAAAAAGCAATAACTCTGTGCAAGATGGTAAAACAATACCTGATTGCAAAGGAAAACCCAAACCTAAGGACAGACAAAGACCATTATTCAAACAAGAGAGTAAGGCTTTCAGGAGATTTACTTGCAACACTTTTCAGGGTTAATCTTGGGATTCTGATAAGAGATATTCAATACTCCCTGCAGAAAGTAACCAAGAAAAGAAAATATTTTTCTATAAAAATAATTGCAAAATCAACATTATTTTCCCACAGAGTTGAAAGTTCTATTGCAACAGGAAGCTGGACAGGCCAGCGCTCCGGAATCACACAGAACATGGACAAGACAAATTACCTTGCAATAATCTCCCAGCTGCAAAGAGTTTCTTCAATGCTGCCAAGCGAGCGTGAGAATTTTGCGGCAAGAACACTTCATCCGACTCATTACGGAAGATTCTGCCCTATTGAAACTCCTGAAGGAACAGAAATCGGGCTGAGAAAAAACCTGGCACTTCTTGCACAGGTATCTTCAAGAGTTGATATTGATAGGGAAAAATTCATAAAAAATCTTGAGAGTTTCGGGCTTAACAGTTCAGAAGAGAATGGAGGGGCAGAGGTTTTCTTTAACGGAATTTATATTGGAAATGTAAGGCAGCAAAATCAGGAGGAATTTGTAAAAAACATAAAAGAAAAAAGAAGAGAAGGAGTGTTCCCGATCCAGATGAACATAAGATATGACCCGTATTTCCAGGCAGTCAGCATTTCAACAGAACCCGGACGGGTTTTAAGACCTTTAATAGTTGTTGAAAACAACCAGTCAAAATTGAAAGACAGCCATTTGGTAAGAATTGAGCAGGGAGAAATTGGATGGAAAGAACTTGTTAAAGAGGGGGTTATAGAATACCTGGATGCTATGGAAGAGGAAAGTGCGCTTGTTGCTTTAAATGAAGAGGAGA
>CAYOAO010000036.1:0-3341 GCA_964402075.1 Candidatus Woesearchaeota archaeon | reverse complement strand
ACCTTTCGATCATCAAATCTTTGTTAAGCCTAATAATAGCCACCAAGCTTAAAAGGAGAATCAGGATATAAATAACAAGAATAAGAATTATCTTTCTTTTTATTTTCATGCATCATTAAAAGATATTAATATTTTAAATTTATCATTCCAGACTGTATCTCTCAATAACAGAATATTCAGGCCCTTTTTCAGAAAGTTTTGATTCCATTAAATAAAAAGCGTCAACTTTAAATTTCAAATTCGGAACTTTGATCTGTTTTAATTTTTCCAGAAATAATTTTTTATTCTTGACTTTTTTTACCCGTGCAATTGTCAGGTGGCTCATGAATCTTTCTTCGCGCGCGAATAAATCACCCATATCCTCATCAATAACTTTTTGCAGACCGCCACAATTTGTCAGATGCAGCCAAGTCACTAAATTTTGTGAATACTTTCTTGATCTTTGATTATCAAAATACCCTAATGGACCAATCTCTGCCGCAAAAGAATTATAATCAATCCTCCTCAATCTTGCCTTAACTTTTTCAACTTTTTTATTATTAATTTCCCCTAAAAATTTTAAGGTCAGATGCAAATTCTCTGGCTCTGTTTTCTTTCCTTTAAATTCAGGAAGTTTATCCTGAATTTTTATAATTTCTTCCTTAATCCCTTCAGGAATATCAATTGAAATAAAAGTCTTCATTTTAGTTTAAGCCCTCTTGTCAAAAGATTCCTTTTCCAAAATCTTTATTAAAGAAAGTATTGTTTTAGAAATTCTGGAAATATTATTGCTTCTTTCAGGCTCCTTCATTTCACTTATAAGAATCCTCGTCAATTCTGCTTTTTGTTTTTCTATCTCCTTCTCAATTATCTTCTTATTCATAAGAAAGTTATAAGAAGAAAATATATAAATTTATCAGTAAAAACTTATTCAGGAATCAAGGCGAAAAAACTGTGTTTTTTTAAGGGTGTTTTTGCAAGATTTTTTACATCGTTAAGCTTTACAGCCCTGATATTTTTTTCAAACTCATAAGCGCGTTTTGCATTGCCATTAACTTCATTCATAAGAAGATTCCCCATTTGAACATGGGAATCCTCAATAGCAATCTGATAATTCCCAATAACCTGCTCCTTAACCTGGCTAAGTTCAGATTCATCAAGCTCTTTTGAAACTTTTTTGAATTCCCTTAAGATAATTTCTTTTATTTTTCTGACATTTTCTTTTTTTGCGCCTACCAATATGCTATTATATGCAAAATCCCTGTTAATCTCTGAAGACCCTCTTACAACATATGCAAGATTTCTTTTTTCCCTTATTTCATTAAAAAGCCTTGAAGACATTCCGACAGACATTAAAACATTTAAAATAAGGGCTGCATAACTTTTTTTATCATTCTGACAGGGGATATGATAAGCAAAAATAAGATTTGCCTGGTCTATTCCTTTTCTTTTCTCTGTTGTTGATTTGTTTTGCTTCTTAATCTTCTTTTTTCTTATTTTTCCTTTTTCTTTTCCAAAGTTCTTTTTTGCAAACCCTATAATATCATTAAAACCAGCATCTCCAACAACGCAGAGAATCATATTATTCGGCTTATAAACTTCTTTAAATTTTTTGATTATTTTTTCCCGGGTTATTGAATTCAGGGATTTGGGTGTTCCAATTACAGAAATTCCGAAATGGCCTTTGTAAAGATTTTTTTGTATTTTCTCGGCAGCATAATGCGGGGGAATATCTTTGTAAAGCTTCATTTCTTCAAAAATAACCTGCCTCTCTTTTTCAATATCTTTAGGATCAAATTTTGGGTTTTTAATAATATCACTTAAAACCTCAAAAGCTGTTTTTAAATGCCTGCTCGGCATTTTGCAATGAAAAACAGTTATTATCTCAGAAGTGGATCCGTTTAATTCTCCCCCTTTTCTCTCAATTTCAATTGCAATCTGCCTTGAATTTCTTGTGGGGGTCCCTTTATAGATTAAGTGCTCTATAAAATGGGAAATTCCTTTCTCAGAAATATCCTCATTTATGCTTCCATGCCGCACTGCAAAAGCAACACTTACTGTCGGAAGAGCTCTTTTTTCAAAAAGAACAACCATTCCATTATCCAGAACTTTTCTGTGAAGTTTTGGCTTCATAAATCAGAAAATCAGAAAGAGTTTTTAAATCTTTAATAAGATTAATCTCAGAAAAATATGAAATAAGCTATAGCACCCAGAACAGCAAGAGCTCCAAAAATAATCAGAATCCAAAGCCACCATTTTTTCTTTTTTGGTGTGGGTTGTGTTTGTGTTGCTTGTTGAGAGGCAGGCTGCGCTGCTGGCTGAGTTGCCTGTGTTTGTGTTCCTGTTGCCTGAACAGGAGGTGTTTGCGGGACCTGCGGAACTGAAGATTTCTGTGTTGTTTGAACTTTTTTTTCCTGTTTTTGAGTTTGAGTTCCTTCCTGAACCTGTCCTGTATTTGAAGGGGTTGTTTGTAAAGGCATAATTTCTTAAAGAAAAAAACTATTATAAAGTTTGCCCTTTTATCCTTTATTATTGAAATAAAAGAAACCTCTCTATTCCAATCTCAAAATCATCCAAAATTTTAAAATTTTTCCTGATATAATTTATTGCCCAGTCTCTTCTAACCCTGAATAACTGCTTTCTGAATAAGCTTCTTGTTGCAAAACTGACAATAAACTTATCACATAAAGGGACCAATTCCTTCAGAAATTTCTTTGTATAATTTCTTTCCAGCATCTCTAAAGAATCAATTGTCTTAAATAAAAAAATAATTCTGGGCTTTTTTTGTTTCTTTATAAGTTTCTTAATCTTTTCTAATTCAAACAGGCTTTCATGGATAACTTTTGCATTAATTTTGTTTTTTTGAAAAAAATAATTAACAACATCTACAAGCTGCTTAACCCCCTCCACCCCCAAGTAATTTATCTTTTTATTTTTTGGAAAAAAAACATGGCTTAATCCGTTTATTCCGGCACCTAAATCAATAACTGAAATTTCTTTTTCTTTGATTCCTCTGAAAATTCTTTCATAAATTTCATCATAAAAATCAAATCTTTCTTTTGTTGAAACATGCCTTAATAAAAACCATCTTGCATCCTTGTCCTTAGGATTCATTATTCTTCTTCCCATAAATGCAGTAAAAACCCTCTTCAATAATTCACGTGTCATCTTTACTTTTTCTGTATCAGAATATTTTTTCTTATTAAAAATATTAAATGCCCTCTCAACATCCTTCTTCGGAAGCCGGGAAAATTCTTTTTTTGAAGTAATTTTCTCTATTAATTCCTTTCTCTTCGAAGATTTCATAAACTATTTAATAGATAAGAGTATTATAATTTTATGCAAATTGATTTTTATGAAGA
>CAYOAO010000035.1:0-3457 GCA_964402075.1 Candidatus Woesearchaeota archaeon | reverse complement strand
ATTTCAGCTTCTCTTATGATTATTCCTTTTCTCTTTGCTTCTTCTCTGATTTTGGCAAAGTCCTCTGTTTTCTTCAGTTCTTCCGGTATTTCAATTTCTTTGATAATATAAGAATGGCTTATCTCTGCTTTTTTAAAGTCCGGCTTTTCAAAAACAAAACTCTCACCTATTTCACGATCCGGGGTAACAATCCTGCAAAAATTAGGCTTTGGCCTTTCTTCTTTTGTTTTTGGCTTGGCTGATTTAGGTGCTTTCGGCTTTATTTTTAATGAAGTGTCATCAAAAGAAAAACTAAGGGGGAAAAATGCTTTCGGGAATCTTTCAAGCAATTCAAGAATTTCTCTTCCGGTCATTTCCTTATCAATAAGATATCTTTTAACTCCCTGAAACTGCTTTATTTTTTTAAATTCAATTTCTTCTTTTAAATCACTTGTTGAAACAATTGCCCCTGTAACCTGTGTCCTATTGTCTCCGAGTTTTTTTGCACAGAATCTTACAAGTTCATTTGCAAATTCAGCTGTTGTTGAAACAGTATATTTGTTTTTTGTTTTTCTGGCACTTATTAAGGCTTTATTGCCAAATTCTCCCCGGCTAAATTTCTGAAATTGCAGATGAACCAGGGAATCAGGCTTGTTCTGAAATATTTTTTTTATAAAATTCATGTCCTTATCTACCCAATTTTACTTATAAATTTTCCGTCACAAAGAAACATAACAAGTTTTATAAATTTCCCTAACTTAAATAACAAATATAAAATGATAAATACAGACTATACCAAAAAAGCCTTCTCAGTGATTATTATAGCTTCCTTAATAATTCTTTCTTTTTTTATAATAAAACCAATTATAGTTTCAATAATTATAGCACTGGTTCTTTCTTTTATTTTTGCCCCTGTTTATGATTGGTTTTACAAACATACAAAATCAAAAAATTTATCAGCTATTGCAATTATTCTTTTTCTTCTTGCGGTTATTATAATCCCTATCTGGTTTTTTACTCCGATACTTGTAAATCAGGCTTATGAAATCTATCAGTTTACTCTCAAAATAGACTTTACCTCTATGCTTAAGTCAATTTTTCCTTCTTTGTTTGCTTCAGAGCAGTTTGCAACAGATCTGGGAGGAATAACCTCTTCTTTCACATCAAAAATCGCAAATAATCTTGTTGCCTATCTTGCCCAGATTATTCTTAATTTCCCTGTGATAATGATACATCTCTTGGTTGTCTTTTTCACGCTTTTCTTTGTTTTAAGAGATAAGGAAGCAATAATTGATTATGTTAAAAGTGTTCTTCCGTTTTCAAAAGAAATTGAAAAGAAAATTTTTGAATATTCTTCAGGCATTACAGCCTCGCTTATTTATGGGCAGGTTATCATAGGGCTGATTCAGGGTATAACCCTTGGAATAGGTCTTTTTATATTCAGAATTCCAAATGCACTATTCCTGTCCTTGCTGGCAATTTTTGCAGGAATCCTTCCGATAATAGGCACTTTTATTGTCTGGGCCCCATTATTAATTTCCCTTTTCATTACAGGAGCTCCAGCAGTAATAATCATAGGGGTTCTCTTGTTTGGGATTATTTCCTCAAATGTTGATAATTTCCTAAGACCTCTGATTGTTTCAAAAAGAACAAAAATAAATTCTGCAATACTTTTTGTTTCAATGATAGGAGGGCTTTTCTTCTTCGGGATTTTAGGGCTTATCCTTGGTCCACTGATAATATCTTATATGATAATTTTTCTTGAAATTTACAGAAAAAAAGAAAAGCCGTCTATTTTGCTGGAAGAAAGCACATAATATTAAAAAATGGGCTTTAAATAAATATAAAAACCATTTTCTCAAAGTATTATTATTCAGATTAATTGAAATAACTAAAAATAAAAAAGGGCTGTACACAGAAAATTAAAAGATAATGGAATTAAAAATAAAACTCTTAAAATGGTCTGCAGGACTGCCTGTAGCAATGCTTAATGAAAAAACCGCAGAAAAAATAGGGGTTCATCCTCAGGACATGTTAAGTATAAAAACTCTTTCTAAGCATCCAAGGGAAATTGCAGCTGTTATTGATGTTGTTAAAGGCCTGGTCGGGAAAAAAGAAATTGCTGTTTCCTCTGAACTAAAAGAACACCTTAATTTTAAAGTTGGCGAAAAAGTTGAAGTTAATATGCTGACCCCTCCGAAAAGTATGGATTTTATAAAGAAAAAATTTCAGAACAAGCCATTGTCTGAGAAAGAGATGGACTCCATAATAAAAGATGTTGTAAATAACTCTCTTTCTGATGCAGAGATAGCGCTTTTTGTCGCAGCCCTGTATAAATATGACCTTACTATGAAGGAAACTATTTACCTGATAAAAGCGATTCAGAAAACAGGAGCCCAGTTAAAATTCAGAAATAAATTTGTCGTGGACAAACACTCTATAGGGGGTGTGCCTGGGAACAGGACAACTCCGCTTGTTGTTTCAATTTGTGCTGCTGCAGGCCTGATTATGCCTAAAAATTCCTCAAGAGCAATAACCAGTGCTGCAGGAACAGCTGATGTTATAGAAACAGTCGCTAATGTTGAATTTTCAATAAAAGAGATAAAAGAGATAATAAAAAAGACAAATGCCTGCATGGTTTGGGGCGGAGCTGTAGGAATGGTTCCTGCGGATTCAAAAATAATAAGGGTGGAAAAATCCCTGAAAGTAGACCCCGGAGCGCAGTTAATTGTTTCAATAATGTCAAAAAAACTTGCGGCAGGAAGCAAATATATCCTAATTGATATCCCTTACGGAGAAGGGGCCAAAGTTGATAAAAAAGGAGCTTTAAAAATAAAAAGAAAATTTTTGTATCTTGGAAAATACTTTCATAAAAAAATCAAGTGTGTTCTGACTGACGGAAGCCAGCCAATTGGCAACGGTATAGGTCCTGCCCTTGAGCTCAGGGACATAATCAAAATTCTTGACCCTGAACAGACAGGTCCAAAAGACCTTGAAGAAAAATCAATTCTTCTTTCATCAGAAATTCTTGAAATGACCGGAAAAGCAAAAAAAGGTCATGGAAAAGAGATGGCAAAGGAAATCCTTAGCTCTGGCAAAGCTTTTGAAAAATTCAAGGAAATTATCAAGGCTCAGGGAGGGAATCTAAGAAAGCTGAAAGAAGCATCTTTTACTCATGATATTCTTGCAAAAAAATCAGGAAAAATATCTCAAATAGAAAATAAAAAAATAAATTCCCTTGCAAGAACCGCTGGCTGTCCGATGGACAAATTCTCTGGAATTTATCTTTACGTATTGAAAGGCCAAAAAATAAAAAAAGGCCAAAAAATCCTCACAATATTTGCCGAGTCAAAATCAAGGCTTAATTCTGCAGTCAGATATTACGGGAGCATAAAACCTGTTAGAATAAAATAATTATATCGTGATAATCACAATCATATTTTTAAAGTTCTGCATTATCTTTTTTTATGGAAAATTA
>CAYOAO010000034.1:0-3511 GCA_964402075.1 Candidatus Woesearchaeota archaeon | reverse complement strand
CGGTGAATCAGAGAAAAAAATAAGGGATATTTTTGAGGAAGCAGAAAAGACAGCTCCTGCAATCATATTTATTGACGAGCTTGACGCAATTGCTCCGAAAAGGGAGGATGTTACAGGAGAGGTTGAAAGGCGTGTTGTAAGCCAGCTGCTGACTATGATGGATGGCCTGAAATCAAGGGGCAAGGTTATTGTTATTGGGGCAACAAACCGTGTTAATTCAATTGATTCTGCTTTAAGAAGACCAGGAAGATTTGACCGTGAAATTCAGATAAATGTTCCAAGCAAGGAAGGCAGGCTTTCAATTCTTAAAATTCATACAAGGGGAATGCCTTTGACAAGGGATGTCAAGCTTGATGAAATTGCATCAGTAACTCACGGGTTTGTCGGAGCTGATCTGGAAGCTCTTTCAAAAGAAGCTGCAATGAGTGTTTTAAGAAAAATGCTTCCTAAGATAAAGCTTGATGAAGAAGAAATCCCTAAGGAAATTTTAGACAAGCTTGTTATAAGGCACTCTGATTTTCTTGATGCTCTGAAAGTGGTAAGGCCAAGTGCGATGCGTGAGGTCTTGGTTGAAACTCCTAATATTGGATGGGAAGATGTTGGTGGCCTGGGTAAAGTTAAACAGGAGCTTAAAGAGGTTGTTGAGTGGCCTTTGAAATCCCCTGAAATTTTTAAGAGAATGGGTATCAGGCCTTCACGCGGAATCCTGCTTTATGGCCCGCCCGGAACAGGAAAAACCCTATTAGCCAAAGCTGTTGCAAAAGAGTCAGAGGCAAATTTCATTCAGATTAAAGGGCCAAGTTTGTTAAGCATGTGGGTCGGAAAGTCAGAAGAAGGAATGAGAAAGGTTTTTGAGAGAGCAAGGCAGGTAAGCCCCTGCATTATCTTTTTTGATGAAATTGATTCACTGGCAGGAAAAAGAACTGCTTCTGAAGCAGGCGGTGCAAAAGTTACAGAGCGTGTTTTAAACCAGCTGCTTGCAGAGATGGACGGCTTAGAAGACCTGAATGATGTTTTGGTAATCGGAGCAACAAACAGGCCTGATATGCTGGATGCTGCTTTACTAAGGCCCGGAAGATTTGACAAGATTCTTTTGGTTGGGGCTCCTGAAGAAAAGGGACGTCAGAATATTCTGGAAATACACACAAAAAATATGCCTTTAGGCGACGGCAAAAAAGGATTCACCAAAGAAAGAAAAAATACTTTCCTGAAAACCCTGGCAAAAAAAACCGAGGGTTATACAGGTGCTGATATTGAAGCTCTTGCAAGAGAGGCTGCTTTGATAGCTTTGAGAGAGGACAAAGATTCAAAATTTGTAAGGCCGGAGCATTTTGATGAGGCCCTGAAAAAGATAAATCCAAGCGTAAGCAAGCCTGTTCTTGAAGTTTACAAAAAAATGGAAGACAGCTTTGTAAAATCTGCAAAGACAGCTGTGCCTGTTGAGAGCAGTTATTACGGATAATTCTTAAAATTTATTTATAAAAGAAAAGAATCATTCAGCAAGTTAGAATTTGCAATAATATCTGTAGCTGTTATTATTCCCTTAAGCTTGTCTCCTTCTGTCACAAGAACCCTTTTAATTTTATTCTGGCTCATCAGGTCTGCAGCTATTTCTATATGCTGATAAGAATCAATTGAAATTACCTTCTTTGTCATAAATGATGAAACTCTTTTATTCAATGCCTCAATATTCTTTAATATGTCTCTTTCAGTTATAATTCCTGCTATTTCTTTTTTTCTGACTATAGCCAGGCTTCCTATTTTATTTTTTGACATTATCTTTGCTGCTTCTTTAAGTGTGGTCTCTGGCCTGATAATCTTAACCTTTTTTTTCATGACATCTCTTACTCTCATTTTTTTCTACACCCTTATTTTTTTCCTTTCTTTTGAAAGCTTTTCACTTTTGGTAAGCTCTTTTTTTATTTGCTTTTCAAATATATACCTGCCAATTATGGAAAAAAGATAAAAAGCCATAGCTATTCCCAGAAATACAAACATCATTGTAAAAAACTTTCCCAGGTCTGTTTGAGGAACAAAATCACCATATCCTATTGTTGTTATTGTAACAACTGTGTAATAAACAGAATCAAAATACCTCCATCCTTCTATATGGCTGTAAATAAATCCTCCTGCAAATATCATCAGGATAAGCACTGCAACAGGAATAATGATCTCCTCTGATTTCATAATATAAACAGGAAATGACTATTTTTAAAATCTATCTTTATTATTTTGTTGTCACAGTAAGATTGCCTTTTTCATCAATAAAAATTGTTTCTTCTGTCTGGCTGACTTTTATTTCTGTGCCGGATGCTTTTTCAACAAGCTGGGGGAAATTATGAAGATTTCCGTTTTCTTCCAGCTGCCTTAATCCAATCAATGCCCTGGTCCCGAGTTTTTTAACAACCCAGCGCGAGCAGAAAGGGAGTGTGCTGTATTCTTTTATTATAAATTTAAGAACTTCCCTTGCTATCGGGCTTCGGACATTTTTCTCGCTTCTTAATTCATAAATTCCAGAAGGCTTTCCGTCATGAACCTTTCCAGAGCCTGTTGTTGCAAAAGGCTCAATAGCATAAAGTCCTGGCTCTAAAATAATGTTTTTTTTATCATCAATATTTGGCACAGTTATTCCTGCATGAAGCTCCCATTCTGACATGCTGTGCCCTGAAAGATTTATTACAGGGGAAAATCCATAAGATTCTATTGTTTCCTGAATAATCTTTCCTATTTTTGAAAGATTAATGTTTCTCTCTTTTTTTATCAATTCAATTGCATTTTCCAGAGCTTCCTCACTTGACTTAATCAGTTTTTTATTTTTCTCACTGTTTTCAAGATCAACTGAAAACGCATTGTCAGAAGTCCAGCCATCAACATGAACTCCAAAATCAATTTTTAATAATCCATGAGCCGTGGTCTTATCATCATGGCTTGGAGTATAATGGGCTGCAATATTGTTTATGCTTAGGCTGACAGGAAATGCAGGCTTTCCTCCTAACTCAAAAATTTTTCCTTCAATTTTCTCAGCTATTTCAATTAAAGGCATATCTCTCTTTATCTGTGGTTTTATCCATGATTTTATCTCTGATGCTATTTTCCCTGCTTTAATTATTTTTTCTTTGTTTAGTTCCATTTTACTTTCTAATTTCCCCTGTTTTTAAGTCTATCTCCTTCTTAAGAGTTTTTCAACTATGGTAGGGTTTAAATATTCAACACTTTTATTTTTTTTATGTGGGTATTGAAGATAAAAGTATTAGATAGAGATTGTATTTGGTCTAATAGATGCAGGAGATTTGGTATTTATGATTATCAATATCCTCTGGGGTTTTACAAAGTTAAGAATGGATTAGCTCTAATGATGTACCATGTTCTTGAAGGGAAAGAGAAGAATATTAAGGAATATGTTAGGGATGTTAAAAAAGATAAGAGAGTCAAGAAATTGGATTTTAAAGGCAATGTTATGGTTTCTCTTGCTATTGAAAAAAGAACAAAAAGAAAATTAAAAGATTTTGAA
>CAYOAO010000033.1:0-3821 GCA_964402075.1 Candidatus Woesearchaeota archaeon | reverse complement strand
ATAGAAATAATGAAATATTATTTAATGCAGGTTGGCTATGATTATGAAACAAAAACTTTTGACATTGACAGGGGAACAGGCGGAATGCCGGCCTCGCAAAGAAACAAGGTTTTTCTTGTAAGAGATACAATAACAAACATGGAAAGCAAAATGGGAAAAATGATTCCTGTTGAAGAGCTGGAAAAAGAGCTTGAGGGAAAACTGACTCCTGATGAAATTGATGAAGCAATAACAAAGCTTGACATAAGCGGCGTGATATTCAAACCAAAAAAAGGATACATTGCTAAGACTTAATTTGATAAGGTTCTAGTTTTTAAATTCCCAGCCAGCAAATTGTTGTTTTAATCTTTCCCTAAACTCCGCATTTACGCTAATACCATAATAAAGACTTAATCCATGGGGCAGGCGAAAAAAATTGTTTTTCTGTCTTATTTCTGCTTTACCCATACCTACAACTTTATACCTCTCCTGCTTAAGGTAAGGAGAAGTTCCAGCACCATCAGAAGTTTTATAAGGAATCTCTCTTGAGTCTAAGAAATTTTTTAATAAATCTCTATGACCTCTATAACTTGATCCGCAAACCATTATTGGATGCCCATCAACAAAGATTTGCACCACTTTAAAATCTCCTGTTTCTGGCAAACCTATAATTTCTATATTTTCATCTAATGCCATACTTTAAATTTTAGAATAGTCTTTTTAATTATTTATATAAAAAAGGTATCTAACCCTATAAAAACTTATAAACTCTCCAACTTTTTTTAAAATCATGCCAGAACAAAAATTCAAGAGAAACACAGCCTACAAACTGAGAATAGGCGATATTTTAATGGGCAAGCCTGTAATGAATTCTGTTTCAGGCACAGAAAGATTTTCCTTTCTTGAGCTGGGAAATAAAAAAATTGTCAGGGTAAATATAATCGGGAATATAGTTGATAAATATGAAAGCAGCGCGACAAGTGAATCCGGCAATGAAAACATTCAGAGAAGATATGTTTTCTTCACGCTTGATGACGGCTCAGGCCAGATAAAACTGAAAGTATTCGGCGATGACTATGAAAAATTCAAGGACTTTTACCAGGGACAGACAGTGGTTGTAATCGGAAATCTGAGAAACTGGAATAATGAAACATATATCTCGCCTGAGATTATCAGGGAAATGGACACAAAATACCTTTTGTTAAGAAAGCTTGAAACAGAGAAAGAAAAAGCCCTGGCATCTGATGCATCATCTGTCAAAAAAGAGCAGGTCATGGCAATAAAAGACAAAATTCTTGAATTAATAAAATCCTCTGAAAGCAACGGAGGAATTGAGACAGAGGACATTATCCAGAATTTTGCAGAAGTCTCGCCAAACCTTATCCAGCAGGAAATCCAGAAGCTTCTTGAAGAAGGAATTGCATTTGAGCCGCGTCCTGGAAAAATCAGGTATTTGGGATAAAATGAAAATGAATGAATAATTATTTCTTCTTCCCGGATTTTTTATTAAACCAGTATGCCAGCCAGATAACTGCAATCAACCCGACTAAAGACAGAAGAAATTTCATCAAGTTGCTTCCATATTCCCAGTAACCGCCAACACCCCATAAAAGAACACCTATTCCTCCTCCTGCCAGACCAGCACCAACTGTCTCAAGGCCGAAGATAGCAATCCCGGCAATAATTAAAATAATCCCTAAGGGAAGAGTAATTAAGAATATATTTCTTGAATATATTTCCTGTGCTTCATCATATTCATCATAACAGGCCACATCAGCTTCACAGTGCCCGGATAATTCACTCCCTGATTCACCTTCATACCAAACACCGCCGGCATTTATGCATTCTGCTTTGGCATTTATCTGGTAAACATCAGGACAAAAATCATTATATTCAGGTCTTTCATAAAACAATCCTATGCCATATATAACAACAAAAATAGTCAGAACAACTATTGCAATGCCTATCACCACATTTTTTATTGACATGATATAATAAATCATAAAAGATTTATAAACCTTCCCGGTTAAAAAAAGACATGGAAACTTATGAAAAATTGCTGGAGGAAGCATATAAAAAAGTAAAAAAGACAGATGGTTCTGGCGAGAGATTTGAAATCCCTAAAATAGAAGGGCATTTTGAAGGGAAAAAAACAATTCTTACAAATTTTTATCAGATAGCCTCTCATTTAAGGAGAGATCCGTGGCATTTTCAGAAATTTATGCTGAAAGAGCTTGCAGCCTCTGGCCAGAGAGAAGGTGACAGGCTTGTTTTAAATATAAAAGTTCCAAGCTCAAAAATAAACAAGAAGATAGAGGATTATATTAATGAATTTGTCCTTTGCAAGGAATGCAAAAAGCCGGATACAGAAATAATAAAGCAGGACAGGATAAGCTTTGTTCATTGCCTGGCCTGCGGAGCCAAGCATCCAATTGCGAAATAACTGATAAACCCCAACAACAACCCTTAAAAACTCAAAATTCGTCTAAAAAAAATGGTAAAAGCATACTGTGTAAAGTGCAAGGAAAAAGGGAAAGAAATGAAAAATCCGGAAATTGTTCAGACAGCAAGAGGAGGATACATGGCAAAAGGAAACTGTCCTGCTTGTGGGACAAAAATGTGTGCAATGTTATCCAAGGAAAATGCTGAAAAAGCAATAAAAGAAGGCGCTAAAAAATCTTTTTAAATTATAAATTAAAAAATTTTAGGATTTTCATATTTGTAGATGAAAATGTTTGTAAATATAATTAAGTCATATAGGGATACTGTAGCTGTCTGTGATAAAGAGCTTGTAGGAAAAAAGTTTGAAGAGCCTTTTGAAGGAGGAATAAAGCAGCTTGACCTGAAAGAAAACTTTTATAAAGGAGAGGAATCAGACAGGGAAAATATCAAAGAAATAATGAAAAAAATGGCAAAAGAAGATGCAACTTTCAATATTGTCGGAAAAGATTCTGTGGCTGCTGCACTTGAGGCAGGAATCATTTCTGAAAAACAGGTAAGCAAAATCAAGGAGATTCCTTTTGCACTTGTGCTTTCTTAATAATTATCAAATTTTATAAACCAGCTGTCTGTAATATTATTATGGCTAAATATAGAAAAAAGAGAAAAAATCAGGGAACTGAAGAAAAAGTCACAAGAGTAAGGCTTCCAAGAAATGGAGAGGTTATGGGAATAGTGGAGCAAAGGCTTGGAGGGAACAAGATGTTTGTGAACTGCCTTGACGGAAAAAAGAGAAACTGCAGGGTTCCTGGAAGACTTAGAAGAGCTCTCTGGCTTCGCCCAGGCGATGTTGTAATTGTAGAGCTTTGGGAACTTGACAAAGAAAAGGGAGATGTTATTTTCAAATACAGAACAAATCAGGTAGAATGGCTGAAAAGAAACGGATATCTAAAAACCGAGGGGATTGAATTTTAATCTCTGGGTAGGTCATGTAGAGAAGAATGATGAACCCTGAGTAAACAAATATCACCCATCTTACCAAATATTTTTTCAATATCGCTGATAGTTTTTTCGTCAGAGCTTTTTTGTGTATTATATATCTTTTCCATACAATTCCGGTATTTTATTAATTTGTTTAAATATTCTCCATCATTTTTTGGAAAACTGACATCTGAAGCAATCCAAGAATCAATTAGTATTCCAGAATCATATAACAGATCTAATCTATCTATTCCCTTCAATTTTTCTTCTGGTTTTTCTTGATTTTCTTCAACTTTTTCAAACTTAATAATCCTATCTAGAAAATCTCTTATAAATGAAAAATAAATTTTTTCTCTTTTAGTTACTTTATCCTTTTTATATTCTGCTATAGAAGACCCCAACTCATTTGCTAAAGTACTATA
>CAYOAO010000032.1:0-4224 GCA_964402075.1 Candidatus Woesearchaeota archaeon | reverse complement strand
AAATACTCAATAAAGAAAGAGTGAAAGCAAAAGTTGCTCTTTCAGGAGATGAAAACCTTATTAAAAAAGTATCAGCAAGCCTTGGGATTAAAATCAAGAGGGTAAATATACAGGCAAAATTCTTTATAGTTGACAGAAAGCAGATTCTTTTCTATATCTCAAAAAACTCAACAAACCCAAAAGAAAAATCCAAGGAAGATGATATTGCTGTCTGGATTAACTCTGAGTTTTTTTCACAGGCATTTGCATCTCTTTTCCTCAAAGCAATTGAAGGAAGATAAGTTAATCCTTAATCTCCAACCCACTGATACTCATCTCATTCATCTGTTTCTTGTTTTTCTTTTTCCATTCATTAATAAAGTTCTTTAATGTAAAATTAATCTTTTTCCTTGAATAAATCCTTCCTTTTCTGGTAAAGGTGGATTTGTTTTTTACTTTAAACTTTCTGACATGCTCTTTTTGTTTTAATGACGGCCCTTTAATCAAAATTTCCTTTTTCTTTTTAGCGACAAAGAAAAATCTTGCGGCTTTGCCTCCTTTATATTTCTCGTCATATTCAAAGTCACTGGATTTTATTTCAAAATATTTTTTTGCCTCATCTTTAAGATGATTGTAAAACTTGAGCAGCTTGCTGCCGGCAATATCACCTTTTTGCTTATTTGTTTTTGCTTCAAGAATAACAAATTCATATCTTTTCCTTTTTGCCTTTTTCTTAATTTTCTCTAAATCTGGTTTTTGTGGTTCAAATGCTTTTACATTAGGATTTTTAAGGAATTTCTTTGCTTCTTTCTGGAATTTTCTGAAAGTTTGTTCAGAAAGAGCAGCAAGAACATTTCTCTGCTTGTATGTAGGATCTATCAGGATTATCGGACTCTGGAGTTTTGCAGAATTTATGTCCATCAAAACCTGATTTTTGTTTTTATATTGTTTTTCTATATCAATCACTATTTTTCCTTCTGCTTTTGAGACAGATCTGAGAAAATTCATAAATCCTTTGTAATAATAAACCAGCAATTCCAGCCCGTATCCTGAGAAGCCGTTTATGTATGATTCTGCTCCATAGCATTTATTAGCATAGCAAAAAGCCTTTGCCAGCATGATATCATAAAGAATTTTTTTTGACTTTATTTTTTTCCTTGTGTATTTTACATGGGAATATGAAAGATCTGTGATATTTTCTGCTTCCTTGGGATTGCGGATTTTTTTTACAGGGATTAATTCAAGAATAATATTGTTAGTGACTCTAATGCGAAAGTAATCCCTTGAGCCATGGATTCTTCTGATATTTTTTGATTTTACTGCAATAAGAATTTTTTTTGTTAATTCAGAAAGCCCACTGTCTTTGTATTTTTTATCAAATCTTATAAAGATATCTATGTCATAGCTTCCTTTGTTTATTATAGTGCCTTTTGCAAGACTGCCTCCGACAAAGACTTCTGCAGAAATTTTCTTTTTTTTGATTTCCCTGTTTAATCTTTTCAGGAAATCTTTCATGGAATTATCAATTTTTCTGGTATTTTCTTCAGGCACGCTGATTCTTCTCAGAACTTCTTCCAGAATAAAATTAATCTTTTTAACCATACAAAAAAAAGGATGAGAATATTTATAAGTTTATTGAGTAAAATTATTTCTTCTTTTCATCAGGGTTCCTTATTTCCCTCAGTTCTTTTGCGCTTGTTTTCATGGTTGATGCCATGTCAATTATGTATTTTCCTTCCTCAAGCTTGTAAACCAGGGGCTGGCCTCTTTTGAAAAGTTTTACAAGATCAAGTTCAAATTTTCCTTCCCCTATAGCCCTCACAGATTCAATATCAAGAATAACAGGGGCATCCTCATCAGTAATCCCTGCCATGTCTCTGATATCTGTTTCAATTTTCTTTTTCTCTTCCACAGGAATCTCAATTATCTTTTCTTTTATTTTATCTATCTGGTCCTCTCTGATATAAAAGAAAAATCTTCCTCCGCAATCTTTGCATCCTTCTAATAGTTCCCTGCTTCCTGGAGGAACAATTCTTGAGCACCTAACACACTGATGAGGCATTTAGATTAAATGTAAAGAATAATTATAAAGTTTTGTGTATTTTCAAATTATGAATTTTTTAGAATCTTTTGAATATAAATTTAATTTCCCCACTGGAGAAAGAAATCTTGCACCTTCTGCAGATTTATATCTCTTTAAACATATATAATATTCTTCATCAATAGAAAAAATTATTTTTTTAGCTTCTCCAAAATAAGTTTTTTTAGGAGAAATCTTTACTTCCACATCATCTCTCTGATTTTTGTTAACCTTTATAGAAATAGGGATTTTTCTTATTCCTTTATCATTATCTCCAACCCCTCTAAATTTTAAAATACCTTCAATTGGATGATGTCCCATTTTCTCTATTTCTTCATCAGTTAGATTAATATCTGTTTCAAGCCCGGCAGAAAACGCTTTCATAAAAAATATAGAACAATTTTTATTTAAATAATTATATGGTTATTTATTCAACAATAATTCAATCTTTTTGGGGTTTCTTTTGATTTCTTTTACAATTGTGGCTGGTCCGAGAATTGTCAGGGCTCCGAGTTCTCCTCCTGCAATGGCATTTGCAAGATTATTTTTAACTCTTCCAAAAAATCCTAATTTATTTCCGTTGCCGGAAATAACTGCAAGCTCTACACCCCTGAAGTTTTTCACATGCCCTATCATAGCCATTGTATCCTCAATAAGCCTTGTTTCCTCGTCGGGCCTGAGTCTTCCCTGAAGAATTAGAATATTATTGCCGAGAACAATATTAAGTATCTTTTTTATCCTAAAAGTGCTGTCCAGGTCTCTTATTTCAGAATAAGGAAGAAACTGAAGGCTGAATCCCTTTATCTTTCCTATCTTTTTTTTCTTTGCCATCTTTTTATTTATTTACTCTATAATATATGTTGGGGAATATAGTTTTTAACTTTTCTGTATAGGTTCTGTTTATTAGCCTCCTTTTTTATTTTTTATCAATTTAAGCCTTTTTTGCCATCCTGAATATTGATTCGTAAAACTCCTCAATATTTTTTCCGTATCTTGCGCTTACTCCCACAACATCATATTCAGGAAATGCTGATTCTATTCTTTTCACATTTGCTCTTTTTAAGTCAATTTTGTTTGCAACTATCAGGACAGGAATTTTCCTTGCCACAAGGTTTCCTATAATTGTTATGTTTACCTGGTTATACGGGTTCTGCGAGGCATCAAGGACAACCACGACAACATCCATGTCATCAAGCCATTTTATGCTTTCAATAACTCCCTGAGTTGCTTCCTTAGCCCTGTTCTTTGCCTCTTTTTTCTTCAGCTTGAATTTCATGAAGTCTTCATAGTCTATTTTTGTGGCAATTCCAGGAGTGTCAATCATTTTAAAGGTCATTTTTCTGCCTTTGTATTCAATCTCAACTTTTTCCTTGAACTGCACTGTGCGTGTTTCATGCGGGATTTTGCTTACAGAACCTATTTCTTCTCCGGTAAAATCCTTGCATATTCTGTTTGCCAGACTGGTCTTTCCTGCATTTGGCGGACCATAAAACCCGAGTTTTAACTCTTTTTTCTGCCTGAATATCCTAAGAAAAATTTTTTTAAAAAAACTTTTTATCATTTTTGCTACCATACTAATTTTTTATCAAAAAGGCTTATTAAATTTTTGTGTGGTGGTTTGTTATTTTTTAATATCTTCTGTATCCTGGCCCGGGATGTCCTGTATGGCCTCTGTGATTGCCATGACCCTGCCCCTTCTTTTTTTCAATTTTCTTTTTTTCAATTTTTTTGATTAATTTGCTTATTGGAAACTCAACCATGCCTGTTCTTTTTCCTTCATATTTTCTCATAACATATCTTATTTGCTCAGAGTTCCAGCCGGCTTTCTTAAGATTTTTAATTATTTCTTTGTTTTTCCGGCCTTTTTTCTTGGATATGTTCACATAATGAACTACATTATAAAGGTCATTTCTATTAGGGAAAAGATAGCTTTCATATTTCTTTTTATACCACTGAAATAATACAATGTAGGCTGCAATGCCCAAGATCACCAATAATACCATTATTAATATGAAAACAAGAATTTTTGATTTTCCTTCAGGACCAAAACCAGGGCTTGCAATAGAAAGCCTGTTAGCAGAAGGCGAAAAAAACACAGGCAATTCTGTGAAACCAATATCCTCTGTCGTATAAAGACCAATCCTTGAAACACTCTGGTCTCCAAG
>CAYOAO010000031.1:0-4503 GCA_964402075.1 Candidatus Woesearchaeota archaeon | reverse complement strand
TTATCTAAAAAAAGAAAATCCCCAGAAGAAAATAAGAAGAAAAAACAAAAATATAAAGAATTTTGTCAGAAGCATGAATGATTGCTTTGCCATTTTCTCGCTTTTTGTCAGTGCAAGAACTGTCAGGTAAAAAAATCTTCCTCCGTCAAACATTCCCACAGGAAGCATATTAATCAGGGCCATGCTTATGCCTATTAAAACAAGCCACCATAAAAGATTATAAACAAAGACACTTAATCCGTTAAATCTTGGCTTATAGTAAACATGAGGGTCTTTGAAGGATATTTTATTGATAATTCTTCCAATAACCCCTCCGCTATCCTGTTTAATAAACCCAATACCAAGCCATGACACCCCTGAATGATCAGGATGCTCTTCAAGAACAACACTCTTTTCAACCATTCCTTCACCAACAATTGTTGTTACATTTATCTCTTCTCCAGGAGAATGTTTTGAAAGTTCATTAATCAGTTCATCAATACTGTGAACAGGAACCCTGTTAATTTCAGTTATAATGCTGCTCAGATTTTCTCTTATTGCAGGAGCGTCATAGTATACTGAGACCTGCTGATAAGAAGTTTCATTTTGCATTTGGAAGTCCTTTTTTGTTATAAGATAAGAGCTGCTGTCAGAAGTTTTTATTTCATTAAGTCCTGATTCATTCATATAATTTAAGACCTGTTCATAAGAGGGATTTACCAGAGAGTTTCCTCCAATATTGTTTATTGAAGATATATTTATTGTTGCAATAGGATATGTGTCATATGTAACTCCTGCAGCTGAAAAACTAAATGAAAAAAACCCTATTAAAATTACAAAAAATAAGACAGAAGTCAGGACATTTGCAAAAGTTCCTGCGCTCAGGATTGCTCTTTGGGCAAAGTTCTCCTTTTTTTCCATAACTTTTTCATCAAGTTCTACAAATGCCAGAGGAAAAACAGGAAAGAAAAAAGGGAAAAACCCAAAACCAGTTGTTTTTATTCTTATCTTGTTATAAGCTGCGAAAATTCCATGAGCCATTTCATGGGTTACTGCAAGTATTGCTATAATTACTATCCAGTATGTAAAATAAAAAGGAGGCAAAAATTCAAGCTTAAAAACCTGGGGCAGGTAAGGGACAAGTGGCATTATCGGAGGGACTTTTATTGCTCTCACAGCCTCTGGGACAAAGAAATAAATCCTTATAAGAACATAAATAAGATAAAACATTCCTGCCATCAGAATGTATCCTGAGATTACGGAAATCCAGCTCAAGATTCTCATAGCTTTTTTGTGTTTTTTTCCTATTGTATTAATCAGCTTTATACCCCAGCTTGTTTTGTAAAGATAAACAATTCCCTCTCTTTTGAGATTTTTTTTTCTTGTATAAAGAAAAACAGAAAATACTGCCAAAAACAAAGCAAGAAATATCAAATCATATGTCAAAAAATTCATGTTATTCTTAAACTCTCTTTTTTTATAAATTTATTATTTTTTCCTCAGAGGGCGAAATGCTTTTTTCTGGCATTTCCTGCATTTTACCTTTCCTTTCAGGATCTTCTGGGGATCTGCCCTTATTTTTGCGCCGCAATTCTTGCAAACAAATACATTTTTGAAAAGTCTGTTTTGCGCCTCTAAAATTTTTGCCATTTTATATTAATTTACAAGTTTCTTTCTTCTTGTTTTAAATCTTTCTTTTAATTATTTTTCTGCCTTCTACATCCCAGTATTCAACATTTGAATTTGCCTCTAGCTGGGATTTAATTTCTTCAGGGCAGGCTATTTCAAGTGTTTCAAAGTTTTCAAGATCCATAATACTTGCTGTATTTTCTCCGACCGAGAGAACCTGGCCCTTTCTTTTATCAACCATCGGGACTTCAAATCTTTCATGCCCGGGAACTACTATAATTTTTTTTCCTTCACTGATCATCCCTACAGCCTCTATTCTTACTTTTGCATGCCCGTGCTTTCCTGTTTTGCTCACATCCATCTTTTTGACAGTATAGGATTCTCCTTCGATAATAATATTTGTTCCTACTTTCGCCTCTGTTGCATTAATTAATTTTAAAACCATGGATTTGAAAACAAAAACGTATTTAAAAAAGTTTACTCTTTTATCTTCCTTAATTTTTAAAACAAACTTTTAAAAACAATCCATTAATTTTTCTTTAAATGAAAATCCAAAAAAAAGATTTTACAGGGAAAACCAAAAGCGGGGAAACTTTTGATTCAACCCTTAAGAAAGAGCTTGAAAAACTGCATTCAGGGCATGATCATAAAATAGAAGCCAGGCCATTTGCTTTTTGTGTTGGTGAAGAGATGTTTCTCAAAGCACTTGATGATTTTCTTATTGGAAAGGAAGTAGGGAAAGAATATGAGACTGAATTAAGCCCTGAAAATGCTTTTGGCCAGAGAAATCCTTCCCTGATTCAGAGAATTCCGTCAAGGATTTTTAAGGAAAAAGGAGCAAATCCTTTTCCAGGAGCAACCTTTAACTTTGACGGCAGAATAGGAAAAATTCTGGCTGTCTCAGGAGGAAGGATTATTGTTGATTTTAACCACCCTCTCGCAGGAAAAAATGTAACTTACAAGATAAAAATCCTCAGGAAAATTAATAATTTGAACGAAAAAATAAAATCACTTAATGAATTCTTTTTTAAAAGGGATTTTAAATTTGATATAAAAGAAAAGAAAATAATTTTTAGTGTTGAAAAGCCCTTTGTAGAATTTGTCAGATTATTTAAGGATAAATTTAAGGACATTCTCGGAATGGATATTGAAGTCAATGAAATTAAAAAAGAAGATAATAAGAAAAAGGAAAATAAGGAAACTAAGAAAAAATAAATTCTTTATTCAATAATTTCGTCTTCGCTGAACCATAAGGATATTTCTGTTTTAGCTGCTTCAGGACTTTCAGAAGAATGCACCGCGTTTTCCCAGACACCTGTCTTTGAGTTGACCCTTCCGTATCTGCCTCTTATTGATACTGGATGGGCTTTTTCAGGATTTGTTGAACCGCAGATTTTTCTTACTTTTTTTACAGCATTTTCTCCTGCATAAACCAATGCAAGAACCCTTTGGGTGTTGTGATATTCTCCCATGATATATTTGATTATATTCTCAAAAATATGAGGTTTTGATTCCTTATGCTGTCTGTAATGTTTTTCTGCCAGTTCTCTTGTTACTTTTACAACTTTTGCACCGACAATTTTTAATTTGGTCTCTGATAATGCTGAAATAATATTCCCTGTCAGACTTTTGACAAGACCATCAGGCTTTATTAAAACCAAGGTTCTCTCATATACCATATCAGTTTATAAAAAAGTTAATTTAAAAATCTTCTTAAATATCACAATAATCCTTATAAATCTAAATAAATTCTCCCAGATATGGATGAGGTTTACAACGATACTTCTTCAGAAGTAAAAGAGATTGACAGGGAACTGGCAGAACTTTTGAAAAAACAATCAGCTAAAATAAAAGTAATCGGAATTGGCGGCGGCGGAGGCAATTCTTTAAGCAGAATGAGGGAAATCGGAATAAAGGGAGGCGAACTGATTGCTGTAAATACAGATGCCCAGGATTTGTTATATGCAAATGCAGATCATAAGATTCTTATCGGAAAAGAACTAACTCAGGGGCTTGGAGCAGGAAGCAACCCTAAAATAGGACAAGAGGCAGCCAAAGAATCAGAGTCAGATATAAAGAAAAAAATTTCAGGAAGTGATATGGTCTTTATTACCTGCGGCTTAGGAGGAGGGACAGGAACAGGTGCTGCCCCTGTTGTTGCAGGTCTAGCAAAAAAATTTGGCTCACTTGTTATTGGAGTTGTTACTCTGCCTTTTACAATAGAAGGAAGAAAAAGAATTGAGAATGCTATGAATGGTCTGGAAAGAATGGAGGCTGTTGTTGATACCCTGATTGTTATTCCTAATGACAAGCTTCTTGAGCTTGCCCCGGAACTGCCCCTGCACACAGCTTTCAAGATTGCTGATGAAATACTCACAAATGCGGTTAAGGGAATCACAGAACTGGTAACAACCTCTGGTCTTGTAAATCTTGATTTTGCAGATATAAAAGCTGTAATGTCTGACGGAGGTGTTTCTTTAATCGGGATGGGGGAGTCAGACAGCACAAACAGGGCTATTGAAGCTGTTGAAAAATCAATTAATAACCCTCTTCTGGATGTTGATATCTCAAATGCATCAGGGTCTTTAGTGAATATTATTGGCGGACCTGACATGAGTCTTGATGAATGCAAATCAATTATTGAAACAATCGGAAATAAGCTGAGCCCTGAAGCTAAATTAATATGGGGTGCGCAGATCTCTGCAGATATGGACAAATCAATTCGTGTCCTTCTGATTGTGACAGGTGTAAAAAGTTCGCAGATTCTGGGCCACGGCGAAACCCTTGAAAGCATAAAGCACAAGGAAATTGAGGAAGAGCTTGGCATTGAGTTCTTTGAGTAAAATGGAAGAAAGAAAATATTCTTTAAAAGAAGTTAGAGAAATAATTGATATT
>CAYOAO010000030.1:0-4538 GCA_964402075.1 Candidatus Woesearchaeota archaeon | reverse complement strand
ACCCTTTCCCACGGTTTGTATTAATAATCAGGTTTCCGCTTATTCCTGAAACCGGATTATTGTTAAGATTACCTCTTATTAAATTTATTTCCGGACTAACCTCTATAAAATCTGAAATTGAGAAATTTCTTTTGAAACCAGCTTGTGATAAAATAAATTTTTCCAATGGAGAAGAGCTCTTTCCTTTTATTTCCCCTAACTTTAAAAAAAATCCTCCTAAATTAAATTTTGTAGAATTTAAGTAACTCCCAAGATCAATAGAAACTCTCGGATTTTGTTTAGCTGATGGATTATAAATTAATGAATTTTTCAGAGGTGCTGAGGATTCATCATATCCAATAAAATCAAGGAAGTTTCTTCCGTCATTTGTGATAAGCCTATATCTGAATTTGGCATCTTCAAAAAATAAATGTTTGAATGCTGTTATTCCGTTTTGCTTTTGGTATAATTCAAGGGTTTTTTCAATATTTTTTGTATCTGCTATTAATATTTTGTAATAATCAATTATTGCAACTCCATTTTCTGTTTTTGAAATATCATAAACATGCCCGACACCATTTTTGCTGATTCCAGAGACAGCAGCAGTCTTTATTCCAGCATCGTTTAGGAATCCCCCAGTGTGTGCGGCGATTTGTTTACAAACTCCTACAGGCTGTGATTTTTTTAGATTATAAAAGAAATCATCCTGGGACATGACCTCAATGCCTTTTAATCTTAGACTGCCTCTCAGAGAAGAGCTAATTTTGCTTGCTAAAATAAGTTTTTCTTCTTCTGATAAAGACTTGGATTGTTCAATTAAATCTTGGTAGGAAGAAATATCAGTGTCTTTTGTTTTTATTTTTATTGGCCATGGCAAGTATATCGTATTTTTTATTGAATAATTTATTGGTTCTGATTTTCCTGTTTCATAATTAGAAGTTAAATTAATCTCTGATTTTTTTATATTTTTTTCTACAGATTCGGTTATTTTTCTGGGTTTTATTTTCTCTGTTTTTGCCTTTGCCGCGCTAAATATAGGGAACAAAAATCCTGATAACAAAAGCATCATTTCTAAACTTTTTTTCATAATAAATTGCAGTAATCTTATTATATAAATTCTTGGTTTTTGTTACTACTTAAAAATTTTAATTTTATTAGAATAATGTGATAACCAAGAGCAGAAAATGACCTATTGAAATCCGAGTTGTGCGAAAAGGATAATTCTTACAGTTGGTGTTAATTAATTTTATCAATTAATCCCTTAACCCGAGCTTTCTCAAAAATCTTACAAGAATTTTTTCCCTGTCTTTGTCTGAATCATAAGGCATGTCGAGAATCTTGGCTGCAATTTCTTTGTATGCTCTTGAAGCCCTGCTTTTTGGGTAGGTATGGACGACAGGATTTTTTATGCTTATTGATTTTCTTACATAATCATCTTCAGGAATCATTCCAAGAACAGGTATTTCAAGCATTTCTTTTACAACTTCAGGGGAAAGCTCTATGTTATCTTTCTTTACCCTGGTTACAATTATCCCTTTAACCGGCTTTTTCAGCTGCTCTGCTGTTTTTACTGCTTTCAGAGCATCTGTTATTGCAGGCATTTCAGGATTTGTGACAATAATCAGCTCATCAGCAGTCTCAATAGCGCATGAAGCTTCATTCCCAAGCCCGGCAGCACAGTCAATAATGACATTTTCTGAAATTTTTTTAAAGTGATTTCTGAAATTTTTCAGTTTTTCCGGTTTGGTTTTTTTTAATTCTTTTATTGATATAGAAGAAGGCATAATCTTAATTCCTGAGTCATGTTCATATACTGCTTCAAAAGGCTCTGCCTTGCCTCTCAAAACATGATTCAGGTTTATAGGAACCTCAGGAGCATTTAAATGAATGCCTATGTTAGGTGTTGAGAGATTTCCGTCAATAACCAGAACATCTTTTCCGAAATATTTCATAGCAGCTGCAAGATTTATCGCTGTTGTTGTTTTTCCAACACCCCCTTTTCCAGATGCAATAACAATTATACTTGCCATTTTTGTTTATGATTAAATTTTATTTCGGCCTGTTTATTTTATTCCCGAATTTTTTACTTTAGAAGTTTTCTCTTCTAAGCCTTTTTTGATAAAAGAAATTGCTTAGTTATACTTATAAACTTTTCTAGATTTTCAGCGTAAATTTTTAGCTCTTCAAGATTCACGTTTATCTCCTCCCCCTTATAAAATAATTTTAAAGTTACATTTTTTCTGAATTCCCCGATTCTTTCTTTTCGCAATTCCTCCACTTTTCTGAACATTTCATACATATCCATAACCTTAAGAACGTCTTTGTTCTTTTTGAAAATCTTTCGCATGGTTTCTATTTTTCCGACAGGATTTTCAGGAACCTTTGAAATCTTTTTTTTCTTTTTCGCAGATTTCAGGATTTCATTAATGCTTGTTTCAATCATCTTGCGCCATCTTATCAGAAGATTCTGGATAACATCGCAGGTTTTTGTATACTTGAGACTAACATAAAGAAGATGGTCTGCACTTATTTTTTCCTGTATTATTTTTTCCATAAACTAGATTAACCCTCTTTTCTCCATCCAATATTCATAGCTGGTTTCTGTTTTTTGCAACTTTTCATAATTTAGAAGTATAATTAATTAAGATTACCTGGTTTTTATATTTTTCTTAATTTTGTGTTTATTCATTTAAAATTTTAAATATTTTTATTAAAATTTTCTTTTGTTTTTTTCAAAAGATTTTTTGCAAGTATAAGGAACTCCTTTGTTTTTTCAGTTGTCAGCATTTTTGGCTTTAAGCTGTTTGAGAGAATCACAACCCTGTCATCTTTTATAAATTCAAAAGGGCTTTCTTTGTGTTTCTCCACAAAATCAAACAATTCTAAAATCAGTTTTATTTCGTCATTTGTTACTTTATACCTTGGGGCGCATTTTTCAGTAAATGTCCTGAAATTTTCTCTTGGGTTCTTGTAAAGGCTTATTCTTTTGTAAACATATTCGCGCTGGAGAATTGAGGTAATGCAGGCTGTTATTGCATCCTTTAGTTCATGGATAATCTTGATAAGAAGCCTTTTGTCCTTAATTAACGGAAAAGTTATGTAAATCATGTGGTCAGCAGAATATATGTTTTTTTCAGCTATAGCAAGGTTTTCAAGGAATTTTTCCATATTTATTATAAGAAGAATGAATTAAAATAATTGTTGGTGCTGGGAAGATAAAATAAAAATTTTATAGGATTTACTTAAGAATTAACCCTTTAGATTTAAAATTGCCTCTGCGAGGTCCCCTTTTGATTCTTCAAGAGCTTTCTTTGCCTCTTTTTCACTGACATTTGCTTTTTCCATTATTGTTTTAATGTCTTCTTGGGTTATTTCAGGCTCTGCATTTTCTTCTTTTGCTTCTCCAGAAACCTGGAAGCTTTCCTGCCCCTGCATTGAAATTTTTGATACAGAAGGATTTTCAACAGTAATTTTGCTGCCATTGGTCTTTTCAATTATAACACGGGAAGCAGAAATCTCTTCCTGTTTCATGCCAAGCTGCTTCATCATTGCCTGCATCTTTTTCGGGTTTAATCCGCCTAATCCAGGAAACATTTTATTATGGTTTTATTTAACTGATGTATCTTGAAGACTAATAAATAATCTCCAGTAAAATTCTGAATGCTATTACTGCAATTATAAATGCAATTATATGAACCGGCTTTAGCATTATTTTGCTTTTATATTCTTCACTGAACCTCATTAAGCCGCCAAATCCTGCGGGCATTTGTATTCCTTGTTCTGCCATTGTCTTATGTCTATTAAAATTCAAAGAGTTTTTAAAAGTTGTTGTGCTTGAACTAATTATGAAGCATTATGATATCAAAAAAACAGAAGAAAAAATAAGAAAATTCTGGGAAAAGAAAAAAATCTTTAAAACTGACTGGAAAAAAAAAGGCAAAATTTATTCTATAGATACCCCTCCCCCATATATATCAGGAAGAATGCATATCGGGCATGCCTTTTCATATGCCCAGCAGGATTTTATAGTAAGATTCAGGAGAATGTTTCAGAATGTCTTTTATCCGTTTGGAACAGATGACAACGGGCTTCCGACAGAAAGGTTTATTGAAAAAATTAATAATGTTAAAAGCAGGGATATGCCAAGAGCAGACTTTATCAAATTATGCCTTGATACTCTGAAAAAAGAAACCCCCTCCTGCATAGAAGATTTTAAGTTGCTCGGGATTTCAGCTGATTATGATATTTACTACTCAACTATTGACAATCATTCAAGAAAAATAAGTCAGAAATCCTTTATTGACCTGTATAAAAAAAATCTTATTTACAGAATAAAGATTCCGACCCCTTGGTGTGTTAACTGTCAGACAAGCATTGCCCAGGCAGAATTGGAAGATAAGAATGAAACCAGCCTTTTTTCCACATTAAAATTTAAAGTTGATAATAAGGATTTGCTGATTGCAACAACACGCCCGGAATTATTAAGAGCCTGTGTTGCTGTTTTTGTTAATCCAGAGGATAAGAGATACAAATGGGCTGTCGGGAAACAGGCTAAAGTT
>CAYOAO010000029.1:0-4677 GCA_964402075.1 Candidatus Woesearchaeota archaeon | reverse complement strand
GTTTACTTTTTTTTCAGGAATTATGTTATTGAATTTTTTGGAGGAGGAAACCAGACAGCAGGTATTTTTCTGAGCCTGATAAAATAAAATGGAAAAAAGAGGGTTTTTGCTTGCAGAGGAAACTTTGAAAATAATACTGGCAGTAATTGCAATTGGTTTTCTGGCATATCTGCTTTTTTCTATTTATTCTGCGAGAAAAGAATCAAAGGAGTTGGAACTTGCAAAAGCATCTCTTGATTTTCTGATAGAAGAAATCAACAGCGACAAAACAGAAATTGAAATTTACAATCCTTCAAGTACAGCCCTTAAAAAATGGTGGATTGCTTCATGGCCTTATAATAATATCATGCCCAAATCCTGTTCAAATGTTGGCTGGGAAAATTGCATCTGTATCTTTTCAGGAAGAAGTATAAAGCCTGAAGGTTATGCAGAGGACAGTGATAATCATGGTGTTTGCAGAGAAGTTTCAAAAAGAGTAATTGTCTCTTCTGTAGAAGGCAAGCAATCACCTGTGGAAATAGCAGATCCGCCGCTGAGATTAAATGCGAATTACGGAGAAGAAATCACAATAACCAAAAAATAAATTAAAATGGATATAGAGGTTTTGATAAGGTATTTAATATGGATAATATTTTTTTCAGTAGCACTTGCAGGGCTTTACTTTATGCTAAAAAAATTCGGGATTATTGGATTTTAATTTAAATGAAAATTGAAAAAATAAAAGAAAAGAAACGGGGGAAAAAAGGAGAGATAACAACAAAGCAGTTAGTTACAATAATTGTTCTTATAGTTAGCTTTATTGTTCTCTTGTTCCTTCTTTTCAGGCTGAATCTGGGTGAGACATCAAATAAGGAAATATGCCATAATTCTGTTGTTTTAAGAGGCCAGGCAGGAATTGTTGCAGGACCTCTTGACTGCAGGACAAATTATCTCTGTATTTCTGGAGGGGGAAAATGCGGAGAAATAACACCTACTGAAACTGCAAATGTTAATCCGGGAGATAAGGAAGAAATAATGAAGGCTCTTGCAGATGAAATGTCTGACTGCTGGTGGATGTTTGGAGAAGGGGAAGTAGATTATGAGAAGAGTTTTACATCTACCTCTGTTTATTGTGCTCTTTGTTCAATAGTTACTTTTGATGAAAAAATTAAGGAGCAGATTCCTGAGATTAGTTATTCTGAATTTTATGATTATCTAAAAAAAACCCAGAAAACAAAAACCCAGACATATCTTCAGTATCTTTATAGCACAAATGACATAGATGATATAGAGGACAGAGAATACTTTAATGTTAATATAACAACAGGAGTTATAGATACAGCAGAAAGACAGACAATAATTACAGGAGTTGACACAAATATAAAAGTTCTTTTTATAGGAAATAATGATAAATATCTGAATACTTTTATAATTCCATCTTCTGAAACATCTTTAACAGAATGTAAAGAATACATCACAAAAGCATGATAAACATTAAGAACAGACGCGGAAATATCCTGACTGAGAATATTATTTTTATTATCCTGAATCTTGTTTTTCTTTCAATCCTGATAGCATTTCTGGTTTCAAGGATGAGTGCTGCTGCTGTTTTGGAAGAGATGCATGCAAAACAAATAGCTCTTATGATTGATTCTGCAGAGCCGGGAATGACAATTAATCTTAATATGGAAAATGCAATAAAAATCGCAAAAAAATCAGGCATCAGTCTTTCTGATATTGTAATGATTAATGATAATGTTGTGACTGTAAAGCTTCGCGAAAAAGGGGGGTATTCTTACAGCTTTTTTAATAATGTGGATGTTTCTGTTTATCCGGATATAACTAATCCCGAGCATGTAAATGATTATGTAATTAAAATAAACAATTATAAAAATGAATAAAAAAGGAGACAAGTTAATCTCAGTATATTGGTTTGCAATACTTTTCATAGTTGCAGGGGGGATTGTTTACATGGTCAGTGCTTTTTACGGAAAGCCTTATGATGTAAGAGCTGCTGAGGCAGATATTCTGGCCTCAAAAATTGCCAAATGCGTTTCTGAAGCAGGCTATCTGAAAGAAGGAGTTCTGACAGAAGATTTTAAAAATAATTTTTTTGAGACCTGTTCAATTAATTTTCAGGTTGAGGATACTTACGGATGGAGAGAGCGAGGGCAGTATTACATTGAGATTGAATTTCTTGATTTCAATACAAAGCAAAGAATCTCTGAAATTTCTGAAGGAAACCCGGAGTTGAAGCCTGATTGTGAACTTGAAGGAAAAGGCTTTCCTGTATGTGTTGAAAGAAGCCTTTATTCTATAGACAAGGAAGAAAATCAGTATCAGATAAATATACTTTCAATTGTAAGAAAAACAGAAAAAAATGTCCAATAATTTTTTCATTAAGATAAATAAAGGGAAAAAAGGAGAAGTAGGAGAAACAGTTACATGGATTGTTGCAACAGTAATAATTATAGTAGTTCTTCTTATTTCAATTTTTGCCACTGTCACAGGAATTCTTGATTTTAAGAATTTTAATTACATAAAAAAAGCAGATGTTTTAGCCTCAAAATCTTTTTTCTCTTATCTTTTGACAGAATCTGATGCAGGGACAAGTGTTTATGAGCAACTGGGCTCTGAAGACAATCTTAATGAGTTTAATGGTGTTCTGGCTTTAAGTATTTTTGATGAATTTTATGAAGAAGAATATGCAGATGTGTGGCTTGGAGTTCAGGATGTTTCTGAATGGCAGGGTCCTGCAAGTGAAGGCGGATTTCTAAAAAATAATTATTTTGGGGATTCTTCAAGTGACTGGCTGAATTTTGTCGGGAGCGGGTTTGTTGAAGGGGGGATTATTATCTCTTTGAATACAAATAAAAATGTAATTTTAATCTTAAATGATTATACAGTTAAAAAATGGAAAGAATGGAATCAAGGAATATAATAAGAAATAAAAAAGGGGACATTCCGATAACAATTCTTGTAATAGGAGTTGTTGCAATTTGCATAATGGCGGTTTTCAGTTTTTATTTTTCAGACAGAAAGGTAAAAGAAGACCTTAGCAATATCGGAATTATTGAAGAAGCTGCTGTTATGAAAGAAAAGATTTCACTTTACAGGAATCTTGGTTTTAGCGAGGAAGAAATTAAAAATGAATTCGGGATTAAAACAGAGAGTTTTGAAGGGTTTAATTTTAAGTATTTTACTCTTAGCCAGGAAGGAGTGTCTGTGAGATATGATATTGAAATCAGAAAACAAACCTCGTGAACAAAAACATTTTTAAACAAAATAACCTTAAAAATAATATGAATAAAAGAAGCGGTGATTTTTTAAAAGATATTAAAGGACAGGGATTGAGCACAAATGCAATTATTCTTATAATTCTCGGAGTAGTTGTTCTGGCAGTTCTGATTGTTGGTTTCTTTTTTGGATGGCAGACATTGCTTCCATGGATACAGCAGGATAATGTTGATACAATAATTTCACAGTGCCAGGTAGCGTGCACTACCGGCAATACTTATGCTTTTTGTGGGCAGGAAAGGACTTTAAAAGCTGGGGGAGAAGAGGTACCCGCTGTAACCTGTTATGAACTTTCAACTAATTCAAGTTATGCGATATATGGAATTGATCCCTGCCCACAATTACAAGAAGAATGTGCTAAGTTAATAGCGGGAGCCGGAGAACCGGAAGGTGAGGAAGAATAAAATGAATGATGATAAAGATGGCACAGGCGGGTAATTAAATTTATAACCAATAATCCTTCTAAAAAATTTTATAATTAAATAAGTTGGCTTTTTTATCTAATATAGTTCTGGCTTAAATAAGGCTTCATCTAATGTTGAGATAAAATATAATAAAAAGGTTATTAAATAAATCAGTTTTCTCTTAATTATGGATTATGCTGTTCCGCAAAAAAGAAAAAAAAGAAAGGACAAGAAAAAAGAAAAGAAAAGGCATCCTTACAAAAAAGGAGGAAGAGGGAGAACAAGAAAGGATAACAGAAAAAAATAATTTGGAGCCACATTTATAAATATTAATTTTCTTTTTAAATTATGTTAGAGGTGATGTTCCTTTCTGTTCTGGCAGTTGTCTGGCTGGTATTTGCAACTTTTCAGGATTTGAGAAAAAGAGAAATAGCAAACTGGCTTAATTTTAGCCTTTTAATTTTTGCACTGGGATTCAGGTTTTTCTATAGCCTCTTTTCTGATAGCTTTGGGTTTTTTTATCAGGGCCTTATTGGCCTGGCAGTCTTTTTTATACTTTCAAATCTTCTTTATTACAGCAGGTTTTTTGGCGGCGGCGATTTTAAAATGTTAATATCACTTGGAGCTATTCTTCCGTTTTCAGAAATCTTTTTGGTTAATATGAAAATTTTTGCTGTTTTCTTTTTATTTTTCTTTTTTATAGGGGCTTTTTACACAATTTTGTCCAGTGTTTGCCTTGGAATAGCTAATTTTAAAAAATTCAGAAAAGAATTATCAAATCAGGTTGGTTTAATAAAAAAGAAGAAGTTTTTTTATCCTGTTTTTATCTTAGGACTTGCAATTATGGTTCTAGGATTTTTAGAGCCGGTATTCCTTGCATTAGGAACCCTGATTTTTATTCTTCCTTATCTTTACATTTATACAAAAGCAGTTGATGAATCCTGCCTTATTAAAAAAATAGATGCAGAAAATCTTGTGCCCGGAGATTTATTATACA
>CAYOAO010000028.1:0-4778 GCA_964402075.1 Candidatus Woesearchaeota archaeon | reverse complement strand
TATGCTCATAGTGCTGTTTTTGGTGGTGCCTGCGGTTTCTGCGATAAATTTAGATGTTGAAAAAATAACAAAGCAGGGGGTTTATATTCCTGAGCTTGACAATACTATTATTTTCAATCTGAATATCACAAACCACGGGACTTCGGATAATTTTCAGATTTACAATCTTTTGGGTTTCACAATAACTCCTGAAAAAATCTCCATAGGAAAAGATGAATCAAAATTGGTAACCCTGGAAGTTGCTTCTCTTGGACAGCTTCCTGAAAAAGGCTTTTACACATTGCCTTATTATATAAAAGGGAGCAGCGGAAATGAAACAGAGGATAAGCTTACAATAAAGGTAACTGGTTTAAAAGATGCTTTTTTAATCGGTTCAGAGAACATAGATCCTGAATCAGATTTTACTGAGATTTTCATCACAAACAGGGAAAATTTTGATTTTTCACAAACAGGGAAAATAAATGCAAAATTCACTTCTCCCTTTTTTGATTCAGAAAAATCTTTTGATCTTGGCCCGGGAGAAACAAAGAAATTTACAGTTCCCCTGAACAAGAAAGATTTCAGGAATCTGACTGCCGGATTTTACACAATGAATGCTGAGATTGAAATTAAAGGGGCGCAGGCAGTATCTGAAGGGACTGTGAGTTTCATAGAAAAAAATATTGTGACAACAACCTCAACAGATTTTGGCTTTTTGGTAAGCACAAAAATAATTGAGAAAGTTAATGAAGGAAACACTATTGAGACTTCTGAGACAACTATAAGAAAAAATATTATTTCAAGGCTTTTTACCAGCCTTGATCCTGAGCCAGATGTTGTTGAGCGCGAATTTGGTTCTGTATATTACACCTGGATAAGTGAGGTGAGGCCTGGTGAAACATACAGGATTTCTGTGAGAACTAACTGGATTTTCCCGTTGCTTATCATATTTTTTATTGTCGCGATTGTGGCTCTTGCAAAGCAATATACAAAGACAAACCTTGTTCTGAAAAAGAAAGTTTCATTTGTAAAGGCTAAAGGAGGGGAGTTTGCGCTTAAGGTTTCTATTCTTGTTAATGCCAAAACTTACATTGAGAGGGTTAATGTTATTGACAGGCTTCCTCCTCTGGTTGACATTTATGAAAGGTTCGGAGGCGAGCAGCCGTCAAGAATAGACAAAAAGAACAGGAGAATAGAATGGAATTTTGAAAAGCTTGAGCCAGGAGAAATCCGCGTTCTTTCATATGTAATTTACTCAAAGGTCGGAGTGCTAGGAAAGTTTGCCCTTCCGACTGCAAATGCAATTTATGAAAAAAACGGCAAGATTCAGGAATCAGAATCCAACAGGGCTTTCTTTGTGACAGAGCAGCGCGGGAAGAAGGAGATTGAAGAGGAGTAAGATTACTCTTTATTTATACTAAAATAATTGATTTATCTCTTTGATTAAATTTTGGGTTATATTCAAGATAGGTTTTGATGAATCTATAATTTTTACTTCTTCTCTTTCAGTCATAAGATTAAGATAACATTTCCTAATTTCTGTTATCTTCTCTGGGCTTATTGAGAATAAATGTTTACCTCCTGTTATTTGGTTTCTCTTATTTGCCCTGTTAAAACAGAGTTCTGAATCACAATCAAATAAAAAAGTTAAATCAGGTGTTGGTGCACCATAATTAAGATTTATTTGTAATATCTCTTTTGGGCTTAATCTACACTTTCTCTGGTACACTGCACTAGTGTAAAAATATCTGTCCATTAAGATCATATCTAACTTATTTTCTAAAGGCGAAAAATTGTGCGAGAAAGTTTCTGCTCTTGCTTTTGCAAAAGCTCTTACATCTTGTTCTGTGAAGGGAATATTTGGGCCTTTAGTTTGACGCCATTCAATTACAGCAGATTTAAATGGTTCATAATTTTTTTCTACAACAGCAAGACAATTCACACCCTGCTTTGTATAATGATCACTAAGTAAATGATACTGGGTGGTTTTTCCTGTTCCACTGCATCCTTCCAAACAAACTATCTTCATAATGAGAGGATAACACAAATATTTATAAATTTTTACTATTAGATAGTTACTATGGGACTTAAAGAAATACTTTTGGATTTTGATAGGACAAAAGAAAAAATTTGGAACAGGGCAAGATTCAAAGTTAGTTCTTCTCAAGATTATGATGGTTTAAATATGGCTGTTGCTTACTCTAATGTAATAGGATATGTAGTTAGAGAATTATTTGATTTAACAAAAGAACGGTTAAATAATAAAAAAAGAGAAATTGCTGCGTTTCTGTACGGATCCCCCGGAAGAAGAGAAATGATTTGTGAATCTGATTTAGATGTGATGTTGGTATACAAAGATAACTCACAAGAATACATTAATTTTAAGAAAAAATTTAAAGAATTAGCAGAGCCTTTTGATTTCTGTAAAATAGACTTACCAGAATGGGGAGCTATAGAGGAAATAAAAATATTTGCTAAAAAAAGTATCACAGAAGGGAACCAGGTCTTAGAAAGTAGATTTGTATGCGGAGATGAAGATATTAAAGAAAGGGTTAAATCGATTCAGGAGGAATTTGGCAGTCCGGAAAAAATGATTAGGAATATTGTTTTTCAAAAGTTTTATTTTGATCAATATTTTAAACAAAGAATTAGGGATGGAGCAATAAATATAAAGTATTGTGATGGGGGGAGCAGAGATTATCTTTTTATTCATTGGTTTAATCAGCTAATGGGGAAAAAATACTCTGATTGGGATATTGCACAGAGAGAAAGGCCTGTTGCAGAGCAAGGATTATATAATCTATACAAAAATGGTTTGATAAGTTCTCTTGAGTTTTCTAAAGCAATAGATGCACTTCATTTTAACCTTCTCTTTAGAAATGAAATATTACTTGTGAATAAAGGAACACCTGATGAAGGGTTAACATTTCTTAATGAAAAAACATTGCAATCTGTTTTTGAAAGAACCCCTGAATTAATGAAACACTATGGAATCAAGTCTTCAAATGATTTATCTGAACAATTTAATAGACAAAGATTTCATATAGCAAATATAAAGAAAAGAATCTGGAATTTGATGATTGATGAATATTGCAAGGATATAAAAAATTCAAATTGGTCTACAACTTTCCGTAAAGCATATGATATCTTAACTTCAGAAAAGGAAAGGACCTCTTTGTTAGAAAGTAAGGATTTACTTACAAGAATTGCAACTATCTGGGGAGCGTCTAATTCTAATCAAATAAAAGTTCTAGAAGAGATTTATAAAAAAGAAAAAGATTCAAATTCTTGGGAAATTCAAGCCTCATTAACTACAAGTCCTTGTTGCACTCCCGAATATTTGCATTATGTTGCAGAAGGTATAGGGAAAGAAATGGGTTATGGATATATTTTAAGGATTATTAGCAGAAATCCAAATGTGAAAAAAGAAACTCTTGAAACAATAGCAAGCGATCCGAAAGTAGAACCAAGGTATAAGCAATGTGCAAAGGTTGCTCTTGAATACGGAAAGGATGCTGCAAATCACCAGATTTAAATAATAATAAATTTTTCTTAAACATATGGAAATAAAAATTTTAACTTCTAATATTTGGAGATACTATAATTGGAAAAGAAGAAAAAGAAAATTAATTAATTTTTTAAAACAACAAAATGCAGATATAGTTTTTTTACAAGAAGTTGCTTATAATGAGAAATTGAGAGATAAATGGAAAAATCAGGTTGAAGAAATAAATCAACAGGTAGGATATGCCTCCTCAATTTTTGGAAAGCTTATGGAAATGAAAAAATGGCATAATAATCCCATTGATTGGGTTATGTATTATGGTTTTGGAATCTTATCAAAATATCCTATAAAGAACTCAGAGATAGTTATTTTACCTCCAATTGAAAAAAATAAAAAATTTGGTTTTATGCATGTAGTTGTAGAAACTTCAGAAGGAAATATTGATTTAATCAATGTTCATTTTGAAAATACAAATGTGGGTTCAAGAGAACATCTAAAAAGAACATTGGAATGGTGTAAAAAAAGAAAAATAATGCCTATAATTGCAGGAGATTTTAATATGAAATTAATTAAAGATTTAAAAGAACTTGCAGGAAAAAGTTACGATATTTCATATCTAATCAAACCTTATAAATCATTCATGCCCACAAGATTTTCTCATGATAAGGTTCCTATAACTTTAGATTATATAATTGTAAGAAAAGATAAATTTAAAATGATGGATGTAGAATGCATAAATAATGATATCTCAGATCATAATCCTGTGATTGCTCAAATTGAGATAAAGCGGAAGAAGTAATCAATATTGAAATAATGACAAACCTTAAAAATTAAATAATTCTTTCATAATTACATCCCTCTGTAGCTTAGCGGTTAAAGCGCCTGGCTGTAGATAATCTAGGGTGGAGATTCCATTTAGGAAACGCGATGAAACCTGATAAGCCAGTCCGGGGAAATCAGATTCAGCAGAACCCGGGAGATCCCCAGTTCGAGTCTGGGCAGAGGGATTTTTATTTTTTTAGAAAAACTTAAAAGTTGATGATTTTTGTATGATTTATGGTATGTAAAACTACTTGGGGAAAAATAAGAAAAGAATTTACAGAGGATGGACGAGAAAATCCTCGAAAGAATGTAAAAAGACAGATAGGAGCAATGAAGCAAACAAAGACAAAGATTAAAAGAGCCAAAAAGAGAGAAAAAAAATTACGGGAAATGTTTAATTCCTAAAGAATCTTCGCCCAACAGAAATATTTAAAAACACTTTATTTCTTAAAGGAGCAACAAAAAAAGAGGC
>CAYOAO010000027.1:0-4817 GCA_964402075.1 Candidatus Woesearchaeota archaeon | reverse complement strand
ATTTGATTTTGAAGTTCCTGTTCTGAAAGATGCATCAGCTGAAATTGAAAAAGGAACAGGTGTTTTAATGGTATGCAGTTACGGAGACAGGTTTGATGTTGATGCAATAAACAGGCATAAACTCAAACCCAGAATAATTTTAAATGAGGACGGGAAAATTAATCAGGGGGAATATATTGGGTTAAATATTAAGCAGGCAAGAGAAAAAATCCTTGAAGATTTAAAAAAGAATAATCTGATAGCTAAACAGGAAAAAATCACTCACGCAGTTAATGTTCATGATAAATGCGGCTGTGAAATTGAGTTTATTCCGACAGAGCAGTGGTTTATTAAAATTCTTGACAAAAAGAAAAAATTAATTGAGCAGGGAAAGAAAATTAAGTGGCATCCTGAATCAATGTATAAGAGATATGAAAACTGGGTTAATGGGCTGGAATGGGACTGGAGCATTTCCAGAAACAGGCATTTTGGAATTCCTATTCCTGTCTGGTATTGCAACAAATGCAATAAGATTATTCTGGCTGATGAAAAAGAACTGCCGGTTGATCCCCTGCAGGTTAAAAAGAAATGCAAAAAATGCGGCTCAGATGCTGAGGGAGAGAAAATGGTTCTGGATACCTGGGCAACAAGTTCTCTTACCCCCCAGATTGCATTAGGCCTGATTAATAAAAGAATTAAAATTCCAATGTCCCTGCGCCCCCAGGCTCACGATATAATAAGAACATGGGCATTCTATACTATTGTTAAATCCCTATATCATGAAAATAAGATTCCCTGGGAGGATATCATGGTCTCTGGTTATGTTACACTTGGTGGAAAGAAGATGTCAAAAAGCAGAGGAAATGTTATCAATCCACAGGAAATTATGGAAAAATACGGAGCAGATGCAATGAGGTTCTGGGCTGCGGGCTCAAAGCTTGGGGAAGACATGGATTACCAGGAAAAAGAATTAATCGCAGGAAAAAGGTTTATCAACAAACTCTTTAATGCATCTAAATTTGTTTTTATGGCTGTCGGGAAAAACAAGCCAAAAAAACCAAAAAAGCTTTATTCATTGGATAAGCTGTTCCTGAAAATATTGAATAATTATATCTCCACAATTACTTCTCATTTTGAGGGATATGAATATTCAAGGGCTAAATCTAATGTGGATGAATTTTTCTGGAAAATGTTCTGCGATAATTATCTTGAGATCATCAAAAAAAGAATTTATCATGGAAAAGGAAATGAAAAGAGGTCTGCTCAATACACACTATATCAGTCTCTTCTGGCAATTCTGAAAATGATTGCCCCTATTATGCCATTTATTACTGAGGAAATTTACCAGACTTATTATCAGAAGCATGAGAAAATAAAAAGCATACATCTTTGTAACTGGCCTGAATCTGATAAAAAAGAATTGAAGGATATTAAAAAGGATTTGATTAAATGGAGAAGACTGACTGATATAATCTCTGAAGTCAGGGGGATAAAGACAAAGGAACAGAAACCAATGAATTATGAAATTGTCCTGAACCTTGATGAAAAAGATTATGAGGACCTTGAATCTTTTCTGGAAGATTTGAAAAATGTTTTAAATGCTAAAGAAATAAGAAAAGAGGGGTTTAATGTTGAGTTTGTTTAAACAGTTCTGAATATAAATTTTTAAAAAGACTTGGGTGCTTTTGGACCAATGAAACTGGAAAAAATCTCATTGGGAAATTTTAAGGAGATTAATTTAGAGGGGGATTTTATAAGAAGAATAAATACAATAAGAGAAAACAAAAATAAAATAGTCCTGGTAGAATTTTCTGCTTGTTTAGGGGAATATCTCTGCGGTATGATTAATCTTCCTGAAAATAAAGAAAATTATTTTTTATTAGAACCAGTAACCAGCTATCCTTCTACCCCCCTTGCAATATCATATGGTGCTGTGAATAAGCTTTTTGTTAATGAGGGACATCTTCACCATCCTCACTAATTTTATAAACTAATTCTTTTTATTATCTTTATGGCAAAAATGACAAAGCAGGAACTGGCAGAAATTATTGAAGAACTTGGAGAAAAGAAAGCGAGAGCCACAGAACTTATAACAGTTTACATTCCTGCAGGACAAAATCTTTATACGGTTATTAATCAGCTTGAAGCAGAAAAATCAACTGCTAAAAACATTAAGTCCACATCAACAAGGAAGAATGTCGGTAATGCCTTGGACAAAATAACCCGTGAGCTTAAAAAATACAAGAAGACTCCTGAGGACGGGCTTGCGGTTTTTTCCGGCAATGTTTCAAAGGTTGAAGGACAGGAAGACCTGCAATTCTGGGAAATTGAGCCGCCTTTGCCGTTAAACACAAGAATGTACAGGTGTGACAAGGAATTTATTCTTGACCCTTTGAGAGAAATGCTTGAAGTGGCAGAAGTTTTTGGTTTGCTTGTTATGGACAGGAAAGAAGCAACTCTTGGCCTTCTTAAGGGAAAAAGAATAGAAACCCTGCAGAATATGACTTCAGGTGTTCCGTCAAAAGTCAGGGCCGGCGGACAGAGCAGCCAGAGATTTCACAGAATTACTGAAGGGCTTACAAAGGAATTTTACAAAAGAATTTCTGATGAAATGAAAAAAACTTTTTTTGATATGCCAAAGCTTAAGGGAATTATTGTCGGAGGTCCGATACCAACAAAAGATGAATTTCTTGAGGGAGATTATCTTATGACACAGCTAAGGGAGAAAGTTATAGGAAAGATTGATGTTGGTGACAGCTCTGAGTCAGGGTTAAGAGAGCTTGTAACAAAATCCCAGGATCTTTTGGTTAATCATGAAAGAACCCTTGAAAAAAAAGAAATTGAAAAATTCCTTCAGCATCTTGGAGCAAATCCTGAAAAAACCTTTCTTGGTGAGAAAAATATAAGAAGAGCTATGGAGGCCGGAGCTGTTGACACTTTGTTCTTATCAGAAAAACTTGGGAAACCAAAAATAAAAGAACTGACAAAATTAGCTGAAAACATAGGGTCTGAAGTAAAGATAATTTCAACTGAGATCACAGAAGGAGAGCAATTTAATAATATGGGCGGAATCGGAGCAATACTAAGATTTGCGATTTAAAATAAAATTAATTCTTCTTTTCCAGATCAATTTTCAAGATATCTCTAACAAAAAACTTAAAAAAAGAATTTTTATCTACTCCGTCCCAGTGCTTATCCAAATAATTATGGTGGCTAAAAGATATATCTATTTTTAAACCATGGTAGTCTTCTATCTCTCCCCCATAATCATCGGCAAACATATTCTTCCGATTTTTTGGATTATTAACCTTCTCAAAATCAATAAAGTTCTCTCCTAATGGCTCTTTTGGAAGATGTATTATGCTATACTCTTTTATAAGCTTCTCGTTTTCTAGTCTTTGAATAATTCTTCCAAGTCCCGCATATTTTTGTTCATCTTTTAAAACCTCTTTGTCTAATCCAAAAATCATCTTAATATCCCCAAGAAATCCCCCATTATCCAGATTAATATAAACAGATGGTTTAAGTCCATTTAAAATAAAAGTCCTGTAAATTTTATTAAAATTCACTGAGTGGTGCCCTATTTTCTTAAAAAAGCTATCTGTATCCATTGCTAAAACACGAATAAGGGGATATTTAAAATTAATTATTCTGCGTTGTAACCAAGAATAATACTTATAAATCATTCTTACCATAATTTTTAATGGCTGAAACAGCTCAGGGAAACAGGGATTCTTATGAGACCAAGAAAGAGGATTTGAAGAAACTTGAGGCAGTTTTGTTTGTTTCCGGAAGATTTTTGGACATGAGAGAGCTGGTTTCCCTTTCTGACCTGAATCCGGTGATAATTCGGGAATTGATTGAAAAGCTGAGAAAGAAGTATGAAGGGTCTGGTTCTGTAATTCAGATTATCCAGAAAAAAGGAGAAGGAAGAGAAATGTGGAAAATGGACATACTTCAGGATTATGCCTATCTTGTTAACAGGCTTGCTTCTGGAAGCAGTGAATTTTCAAAGGCAGAAAAAGAGACCCTTGCAATACTTGCATATAAGCAGCCTATAAAGCAGTCTGTGATTGTAAAAATTCGCGGGAACAAAGCATATGACCATATAAAGAAATTCGCAGAACTCGGATTGATTAAAAAGAAAAAAGCCGGACGCACATGGGAACTCAGCCTGAGCGATGAATTTTATAATTACTTTAATATTTCTGAAAAAAAGGTAACAGAAAAATGAACTGGCTGTCTATTATTTATCTGGTATATATGTTTATTGCAATCTATTTTTTCTCCCTTTTCTTGTTTGTTTATCTTATGAATAGGAATAAATTTTTTGCTTATAAAAAACCAGAGAAAAATCTTTCTCTTTCTGTGATTATCCCGGCTTATAATGAGGAAAAAGGGATAGAAGAAACAATTTTTTCAATATTAAAATCTGATTACAAAAATCTGAAAGAAATTATAGTAGTTAATGACGGCTCTGTGGATAATACAAAGAAAATTGTGCAGGAAATTATAAATAAGCATCCAAAGGTTAAACTTATAAACAAAGAAAATACAGGGAAGGCAGATTCCATAAACTATGCATTAAAAAGGGTAAAGACTGACTTGGTGGCGATTATAGATGCTGATTCTTATATCAAAAGCAATGCACTGAGAAATATGGTCGGTTATTTTGATAACCCTAAAATTGGCTCTGTTACAGGAAGAATTCTGGTTAAAAATAATAAAAAACTCCTTGAAAGGCTGCAGGCAATAGAGTATGCAATGATAATTTTCACAAGAAAGCTTCTTGAGTTTATTGAGGGGATATGGGTTACTCCAGGGGCTCTGAGCATGTA
>CAYOAO010000026.1:0-4828 GCA_964402075.1 Candidatus Woesearchaeota archaeon | reverse complement strand
GCTGTTCAGGTTGAAGACCATCCTCTTGAATATGCAAAATTCCACGGCACAATTCCAGAGGGACATTATGGCGCCGGGAAAGTTGAAATCTGGGACAGCGGAACTTATGAATTAATTGAAAAAGACTCTAAAAAAATTGAATTCAAGCTAAACGGAAAAAAGATGAACGGAAATTTTGTCCTCGTGAAAACTCATTATGGAAATAAGCCTGAGAAAAGCTGGCTGTGGATGAAGGTTTAAGAATTATAACTTTAGTGTATCATACTACTAAATCCTTCAATCTTATTATTAAGTTCTAATTTTCCTTCAAGAATTTTTTGAGGATTTCCTTCTTTTTCTCCAAGAAGTATCTTATAAATAGAACGATTTATATCTTTTACAGAAGTAACTACTTTATTATCCAATCCAAAATTCATAATTCTATACATCTCTGCATCATGGGAGAATTTATAATCTAATAATTTAAGAAAAATCTCTCCAGCCTTTTTTCGTATATCCTGGTAAACTTCTTTTATATTCATTTTTATTTTTTCCTTGCTCTTCTTTTATATCCTAGTTATTTAAAGATTGTTACAAATGAAGGTTTAATTAAAACTTAAAATTAAAGAAATTTTCAAGCTCTCTCTTTAAAGATACCCCCCCTATCCAATTTAATCTTTTCTTCTATCAATGAAGCTTTTTCATTTGTGACCTCTTTTCTGAAAAAATCAATTTCCTTATATGATCCTCCGGAAATACCCATTTTCCCTACACCAATAGTCAAATTAATTCCTTCCTCACCTGTTGATTTAACTCCTTCAAAACTTCTTATCTTTTTTCTGTCACATTCAGCAGGACGTAAATTCAAAAAATTTTCAATATTTTTCTTAGTTTCCCGATAATCTTTTATATTCTTAAATGTATAAAGTACCAAGAACTCTGGTTCATCATTTTTTTCCATCTCTTACTCAATATAATAAACAGCCTTTTTTAAGAATTATTGTGCTGGATTAAACCCCATAACCTTCCTGAGGGGTCATAATTCCTGCTTCAGCAATTATATCTTTTGATTTATCTCTTCTTGCTCTGGCTTTTTTCTCAGCTTCTTCAATCTCACCTGTCCACCATTCAAGATCAGGAATTTCTGCCTTGATTTTTCTGGCTTTGCAATATCCTTTTGCCATAAGATAGAAAATTAATCCAAGGCTTTTTGGGCTTTTATTGTTTCCCAGGATTATCTGGTCAGCCCCTTTTGAAAAATTATTTGTGTCGCAAATCATCAGTACTTTTTTGTGAACTTTTAAAGTATCATTTAATGCATTTTTGTCAACCCATTGGTCAGTAATTATTGTCAGCTCGTTTTCAAAGAAATCAGGAAGGGTTTTGTTTGTAAGGATTCCTGCAGGATATTTTTTTGTGAAAGCTCTTATGCCTGTTATTTCTGAGAATTTTTTTACAGCTTTCCAGCCAGCATCCCTTTTGCATACAATTATTACATCTTCAGGGGCAAACTTGGAAAGATAATCTATTCCTTCCCTTAGTTTTTCATCAATCAGGTCTGTGTTAAAAATTGCCAGACCATCTGCCCTTCTTCTGTATACAAATTGCCTCATATTAGGTGTTACAACTTTTGTTCCGAGATAGATTCCTGCCTTGACATATTCTTCAAGAGGAACAAGCATTTCTTTTTTCTTTATTTTGACTTTTTCCTTAAGCTCCTCTGTTTCAGGCTCTTTTTCCAGCTTTTCCCTTAGTTTCCTGGCTTTTTCAAGAATCTCTTTTTTCTTTCTTTCTAATTCTTTTTCGCCGGTGGTTGATTCTTCTTCCGCATCCTTTTCTGTTTCCTTAGACTTTTTCTTTTTTAATTTTGAAGTCTTTTTTTCTATTTCTTTTGGCTCAATTCCGGCAGCTTCTTCAACTTCCTCAACAATTTCCTTGACAGCTTTTCCGATTACTTTTTTCCCTTTTTCAGCCAGTTCTTTCAGTCCTTCCTCGCCTTCCTCAACATTTTCCTCTATTTCTTTTATAATGTCCATGAGAATTCACAGAGAAATTAGTTTTTAAAAGTTTGGTCGTTCCTTAACTATTTATCTTTTTTTCAATCTCAATTAATCTTTTGATTTTGCATTCTCTTTCTTTTCCAGTGATTCCTGCCTTGAAAAAATCAGCCCGGAATCCAAAAGCAAGGTCAGCAAGAATACTCTCTTCTGTTTCACCGCTTCTATGGGAAAAAACAATTGCAATTTTGTTTTTCCTGGCAAGCTCGCACACTCTCGCAACTTCAATCAGGGAGCCGTTCTGATTTGGCTTAACTATTATTGCATTAATGCTTTTTTGCTCTATTGCTTTTCTCAGCCTTTTGTAATTTGTAGTTGTAAGGTCATCCCCAACTATCAGGGAATTCTGGTTTTTTTTAAGAAGTGCGGCATGGCTTTCAAAATCCTCCTCATCAAAAGGGTCTTCAACATAAATTAAACCGCAGTTTTTTATAAGATTTGAAATATATGAAAACTGCTCCTCTTTTGTTCTCTGAAGCACAGGATTATAATAGATGTATTTTTTCCTTTTATGAAATGCCGAGGCAGCAATGTCAACACCAAGAGGAATTTTTAAATTTTTTAAAATATCAAGAACCTCCTTATCATTAAGAGATGTTTCCCAGGCATTCTCATCATTTTTTTTGTTCTGGAATTTTTCATCCTTCTTTTTTAAAAGATAAGGGATTTCTTTTTTTCCTTTTTTTAAAATCTCAAATGAATCTCTTACAGAGCCTGTTTTTGGTATAAGAAGGAATTCCTGGAAATCCGGCTTTTTACCTTTTGAGTGCTTGCCTCCGCCAATGCAATTCCCTACAAGTCTCGGGAATTTTGCATCTGATTTTGAAAGTTTAGGATTAACTATCTGCCATATCTGTTTTTTCTTTTCTTTTGCAAGAGATTTCAAAATTGCGGACTCAAGAGCGAAAAGTGTGTTTGCCCCGACATGCCCTTCAACAATATCCTCAGCCCTTCTTAAATCATGAAAATTGTCTATAATCTCATCAGAAAAATAATCTGAGAATTTTTTCAGTGTTTCTATATCTTTTTCAAGACTCTTTTTGTAAGGCTTTGCTTCATTTTTCCCGGTGGATTTTCCTGTCGGAGAACTTGCAGAAAATTTTCCTGCATTTGTTTTTATGGAAACAAGAATTGTTTTTTCTTTGCGGGAATCAGAAATCTGTTTTGCAGAAACTTTTTTTATAACAACCATAAATAAAAAAATAAAAAATGGTTTATATATTTTGTTAAGTAAAAAATATTTACCGGATTATTCCTCTCCGCCTTTTTCCTTAGACTCTTCTTCTGCTTCGTCTTCAGGATTAACAAGGCTCATGATTTCCCCTTCTTTTGCAATTTCCTCTTCCTCCTTAACCTTTCTCTCTTCAAGCTTTTCCTCGCTGACTTTCTGCTCTTTCGTTCTTTTCAGTTTTTCCTCTTTTTTTTGAGGGAAAGGCCTTTTTATGGAAATCGGCAAAATGCCTGATTCAAATTCAATTTCAGCTATTTTCAAAGAATCATAATTAATTTTTTCAAGATCTTCTTTGCTCATTTTAATAAGCAGAGGAGCATTCATTGCAATCTGCAAAGCCCTGGCACCTAAAATCCTTGCAACTTCATACTTGCTGTATTCATCTATTTTTTTTGTTTTTTGTTCCGACATTTTTTATTTTAGATATTTCTTAATACCTGAAAAAACTTTCTTTCTTGTTTTTTCAGATATGTCCAGTATTTTGCTCATTTCTTCAATAGTTATTTCTTTTGCCTTTCCTTTTTGTATTGAGAATAATGAGCCTTCAGGAGAGCCCCCGATTGTAATTCTTGCTTCGCTGACATCTTCTTCTTCAATGGTTGGATCAATAATCATTTCTTTTCCGATTTTGTGTGTTGTCACAATTACAGGAATCTCTTCTGAAACAGGAACTTTTTTATTTGTAAGTTCTCCGTAAATAATTTTTTCATTTTTTTCATCATATTTTGGGAGCCTGGCTGTTTTTAATGCAATAACAGCACCCAATCCTGCTGCATCTATCAGATTTCCGTCATCATTTATTGAGTAAATATCTATAAAAACACCCCAGACTTTTTCACCTTCTTTAATACAAAGTTTTTCAAGCTGTATGAATTTGCTTTCCCTTATTGCCCTGTCAATCAGTCTTCCCAGTTCAATTGCAGGGAATCTTGGAGGCCCGTATTCAAATCTTTCAGAGCTTAAGGGAAGCAGCTCAGAAGTAACCATTAGGTTTCCCTTGTCAGGAGAATCAGGATAAGGCTCTGTGACATCAAGTTTTACTCCGACAATAACCTCTGTTTTTCCAATTTTAACCCTTGCAGAACCCTCTGCTTTTTTTGAAACATCTGTTTCTACAGAAATTTCACGAAACTCTTCAGGCTTTCTGCCGTCAAATCTCTTTCCTTCTGCGAGATATTGGCTGATTCTTTCTCCTGTTATTTTTGTTGTTTCCATCTTATAATTTTACAGACTCCTTTAATGCTTTTTTCTGAATTTCATAAATTTCTTTTGTTGATTTTCTGGAAAGCTCAATAGCTTCTTTAAGCTGTTCTTTGGTTATTCTTCCGTCAAGCTGTATATGAGTTATTTCTCCGTCAGGAGTCATTGTAATAGGGATGTCTGTTGAGCCTTCACCTTCTTCCCAGTCTTCTTCATCTTTGTTAAGGTCAACTACAAGATTCTTATCCAGTTTCCCAATTGAAACACTTGATACAATATTTTTCATAGGTATTCCTGCATGAGCAAGAGCCATTGCAGCTGCATTTATTCCTGCGCATCTTGTTGAAGCATTTGCCTGAAT
>CAYOAO010000025.1:0-4980 GCA_964402075.1 Candidatus Woesearchaeota archaeon | reverse complement strand
CAGATTTATTTCATTATTGGGATTTGAAATTAAAAATAATGTAAAAGCAGAGGAAATTGAGGACAAATGGATTTTGTCAAGATTGAATTCAACAATTAAAGAGGTTATTGAGGACTATAATAATTATGCCTTCCATAAAGCTGCGGAAAAAATAATGGATTTTGTTATTAATGATTTATCCAGGAGATATATACAAATAACAAGAGAAAGAGAAAATACAAAAAATATTTTGAATTATTGTTTTGTTTCTATAATAAAACTGCTTGCTCCGATAGCACCTCATCTTACAGAATATTTGTATCAAAAAATGAATGCAAAAAATTCCATTCACCTGCAGGATTTTCCTGAAACAGGAAAAATTGATAAAAGACTTGAAGAAGATTTTGAACTCGCTTTCCAAATAATTGAAAAAGGTCTTGCAGAAAGAGAAAAAATAAAGAGGGGTTTGAGATGGCCCTTGGCAAAGACAAAAATATCTGCGCCAGTCAAATTAAATAAAAAACTGCAAAAGATAATTGCAAACCAATTAAATGTAAAATCAGTTGAAATAAAAAAGGCAAAAGAAATTTCTGTTGAATTGGACACAAAAATCACGCCAGAGCTTGAAGCAGAAGGTTATGCTAGAGAATTATCACGGAAAGTCCAGGCATTCAGAAAAAAACTCGGACTTGAAAAAAAAGACAGGATTGACCTGCTGATTCTCGTGGATAAGGAACTTTTTAAGTTCCTTGAAAAAAATAAAAATTTCATAAAAGAAAGAACTAATTCAATTAACCTGGAAATTATTACAGATATCTCAGATGCCGGGAATAAGATTAAGGAAAACTTTAAAAACAAAACAGACTTTAATGTAAAAGACAAAAGAGGAAAGATAATTATTACCAAGAGGTAATCCCCCTAGGTTACTCTTTTATCATAACAATCTTTAAAAAGAAAGATGAAATAATAAAAAGAGGAAAACAATAAAAATGATAGTCAAAGAAGAATTTTTAAGCAGGTTAAGAAAAATCTTTGATCTTAATTTGTATGAAGTAAAGGTATGGACTGCTCTTCTTTCCCGAGGGACAAGCACTGCAGGGGAATTAAGCAGCATATCTGATGTTCCAAGGTCAAGAACATATGACATTCTTGAAAGCCTGGAGAAAAAAGGATTTATTGTAATGAAACTCGGAAAGCCGATTAAGTTTGTTGCATTAAAACCAGAAGAAGTTGTTGAGCGTGTCAAAAAAAATCTTTTGGTTGCAGCAAAAGAAAAATCAAAAAGGCTTGAAACATTAAAAGAAGATGAGGTTCTTGAAGAATTAAATTCTCTTTTTACCAAGGGAGTTAAATTTGTTGAGCCTTCTGATTTGTCCGGAAGCATAAAAGGCAGGCAGAATATATACAATCATCTTGATATGATGATAAGGGATGCTGAAAAAACAATAACAATTATAACCACTGCAGAAGGTCTTAACAGAAAGCTGGAGGTTTTAATGCCAAGCCTTGAAAAATGCAAGAAAAGAGGGGTTAAAGTAAGGATAGCTGCACCAGTAGACAATAATAATATAAAAGTTGCAAGGGACTTCAAAAAAGTGGCAGAAATAAAAAGTGTGGATAATATCAAAGCAAGATTTATGATAATTGATTCAAATCAGCTTATGTTTATGCTTCTTGATGATGAGAAGTTTCATCCAAATTATGATATTGGTGTATGGATTAACACAGAATTCTTTGCTCAGGCCCTGGAGCAGCTTTTTGAACTGGCATGGAAAGAAATGAAGCCTGTAAAGTAGTTTTATCTTTTGTTAAGAGATTTTTCCGATATTTTCCTGATGTTCCATTTTAACTTTCTGTCTTTCAATAAAATTTTAATAAAATCTACTTCTAATCTGATTATCTGATATAAATTTCATAATAGAACAATCTAAAAAGATAATAAAAATTTAAAAATAAAAACAAAAATAAAATTATTGATTTATTATAGCCATGATAACACTAACGATTGTTGTTATGATAACAACCCATCCGAAAAATGCTACCACTCCACCATTAGCAAGTCCGGATAACCATGGTATGCTCTGATTAAGTGCACCATTTGCGGTCATTGAAAAACCTACTGCCAATGACACGATAACACCTGTTAACCAAGCTAAAAGGTTCAGGACTCTTCCGCCTTGTCTTTTTGCCATTTTTTACCTCCTTTTATAATTTAATTGTTTAAGTTTAATCTTGAAAAAAACAACTATTTTTTTCTTCTTTTCTTTTTTGTTTTTTTCTTCTTTGATTTCTTTTTCTTTTTTGCTTTAGTTTTTCCTCCACTGATTCCTGAAAGAGTAGCTCTGTATTTTATCGGAGCCTGTACTGAAGTAAGTTTCATGGCCCTATCTCCTGCTTTTCTGGCTTTTGTTATATTTTGTCTAATCTCTCTGTCAAGCCTCTGAAGTTCTCTGTTTGCTTTTTTAACAGATGAGGCAAGTGCTCTTTCAGAAATTTTTCCGAAGAAAAATCTTTTGCATTCTGCATCAAAATCATCCAAAAGCCCCTGTTTTTCTTCCTGCCTTGCTCTTATGAGCTCTCCTGCAACATTAAATTCTTTCAGAATCTTTGCAAAGAAAGATTCATTCATCTTTTTTGTCTGAACCATTTTTCACCTCCTTATAATGTTTTAATCAATAAAATGTTATTTAAATAAGTTTTGGATTGTGATTTTTTAAAAAAGGAGAAGCATTCTTCTTTTTCCAGGTCACATTTTCTCAATTGTTTCTATACCAAGAAGCTTTAATGAATTTTTCAGGACCTGCCTGAATGACTGGACCAAAGCCAGCCTGAATGATTCCTGCTCTGAGCCGATAACCTTACAGCTGTGATAAAACTCATTAAATAACTGTGCAAGCTGGTAGGAATAATTTGCAATTACCGACGGGTTCAGGCTTTTGGCAGCATCTGACACAACTTCCGGGAAATAAGAGAGTTTTTTAACAAGTTCTATTTCCTTTTCCTCTAAATCAGGGATTTCAAATTTTTTTTGCTCTGGTGATGCCTTTGTAAGTATTGAGCCTGCCCTCGCATAACTGTATAAAAGATAAGGTCCTGTGTCCCCGTCAAATGAGGAAAATTTCTTAAGATCAAAAACAATACTTTTTGTCCTGTTGTTTTTTAAATCACCGTAAAATATTGCTGCAATTGCTATTTTCATTGCTCTTTCTTTCATTTTAGTCTCTGATATTTTTTCTTTTCTTTTTTTCATTTCCTTCTCAGCCAGAGAGCATGTTTTTTTCAGGATATCATCCATGAAAAAAATATTTCCTTTTCTTGTTGCAAGCCTTTTTCCTGACTTATTCAGATAATGCCCGTGGTAAATATGAATGCAATCTTTTGCCCAGCCATATCCCATAAGCTCAAGAATTTTGAAAAGCTGCCTGAAGTAAAGTTCCTGTTCTTTTCCGACTTCATAAATCATTTTTTCAAATTTGTATTTTTTATGCCTGTTTATTGCAGCAGCCAGGTCCCTTGTTGAATAGAGTGATGTGCCGTCACTTTTCTCGACCAGAGAAATATCAAGCCCGTATTGTGAAAGATCAACAATAAAGGCTTTCCTGCTTTTCTTCAAAAGATTTTTTTTATCAAGTTCCATTAGGACATCCTTTGTTTTTTTGTTGTAACTGGATTCTCCCTCAATTAAATCAAATTTTATTCCGAGTTTTTTATATAAACGATTAAATTCTTCCATGCTTAGATTCCTGAAAATTTTCCAGAGCATAAGTGATTTTTTGTCCCGCTGTTCAAGTGCCTTAAAAGCTTCCCTGGCATCTTTTTCATATTTTTTCTTGTTTGCCCTGACATAAATCTCAAGAAGGTGTTTTATGGGGTCTTTTTCAAGTTTTTTTTCAGAGCCAAATTTCCTATACCCCACAATAAGCTTTCCAAACTGAGTCCCCCAATCGCCAAGATAATTTATTCTGACTGCCTTAAACCCCATGAATTCAAGGATATTTGCAATAGAGTTTCCTATTATAGTTGACCTTAAGTGCCCTATTCCAAAAGGCTTGGCAATGTTCGGTGATGAGAATTCAACAACAACTTTTTTTTTCTTTCCTGCATCGGATTTCCCGTAATTTTTTTTCTGGATAATTATATCCCAGACAACTCTACGGGCCAGGCTTTTCCTGTTCACAAAAAAATTAATATACGGGCCATTGGTCTGGACATCTTCAAAATCTGTCGCAGGGGGCTCACCGATTTTCTCCCTTAGTTCAATTGCAATCTGAGAAGGATTGTCCTTAAGCTTTTCTGAAAGAAAAAAGCAGGGAAAAGCATAATCCCCTAACTCAGGATCTGGCGGAATTTCTATAATTTTTTTCAGATCTTCATTCTTAATATCAACCCCTTTTTCTTTGAGAGCTTTTTTAATCAGTTTAATCACAACTTCTTTCATAATTGATAAAATAAATTTTAATTAATAAAGGTTGCTCTAAACTCTTACATTGGATTTTTATGATGTTTTAAAGATAAAAAGGGTGGCTAGGGGGAGGTGGATAAATAAAACAAGAAGTTTTTTAAGCCGGGAGCAACTTCTAAATTTAAGAGGGGGTGCCGGAGCGGTCAAACGGGCAGGACTTAAGACAGGAGAATCTTAGATTCTCTATATTTCAAACATAATGTTAGAAATCCTGTGGGTTAGTCCCTTTCGCAGGTTCGAATCCTGTCCCCCTCATTTTTTCTGAAAAAGCAAAAAAGGAAGTTTTATAAAGCATTAAAACATTAAGAAAAAGTAGGGGGCTTTAACTTCGGTTAATGTAGACACTTCGGTGTTTTTTCCTCCTACACTTATATTCTCAAAAATTAAATTCTATAAGTTAATTTTAAATTTTTTAGATTTATGCAAATTTCCAAGAAAAAATATAACTCTTTAAAGACGACATTATTGTATTAATTCTTAAGTGATAAAATATATAAATCTTTATAAACCTCTGATTTCTTCAAAATTACATGAAAATG
>CAYOAO010000024.1:0-5052 GCA_964402075.1 Candidatus Woesearchaeota archaeon | reverse complement strand
TTTATCAAAATTTATAAACACATTCAGCTTTTGTCTTTTATGGGATTTATCAGAGGTGGCCTGCTGTTTATTATTTGCGCTGTATTTTTTATAACACTTATTCTGGGGAGTGTTTTTCTTACGATCTCCTTCTCTCTGAAATATGAAAATGTTGAGAAGGAATTTCCTCCTATTGCAGAGAATTTAACAGGAGGGGCCTTCAATCTTATTGAAGAGAATTTTAATCTGACATCAGAGATGGAAAGAGCCTCTGAATTTATGGTTAATCATTGTTATCAGAATAATACAATTCAAAATACCCAGAACAATACAGGCCAGAACAATAGCCTTCAGGACCAGAATGCCTCTGATATTCCTGAATCCACTGAAGATTTGCCTGTATCTTATGTTTTTTCATCAGGCGGTTATGTTTTTGTTATTCCCTGCAGTGTTCTTGATGAGCTTGGTGAAAATCCCCGTGCTTTGACAGAGGCAGGAATCTCAAACATAGTAAATAATATTTATTACAGGGAATATGACTGCAATTTCTGGGGTTGTTTTAAGTCTGTTTCTCCGGATTTTTCTTTTTTCTCCTTATTCAGGGAGAAACAAATACCATGGAAAGCCACACTTTTCCTTGTTTCAGAAAAAGCCAAAGATTATTGGAATAAAAAATTTAATTCTTTCCTGATTCTTCTTTTTGTTTTATCTGTTCTTATTTTTTTACTGACAGAACAAAAAAGAAATGTCCCTTTGCTTATTGGTTCTCTTATGATGGCCTCCTCCTTTGCATTATTATGGTTTAAGAATATTCTTGAGAGTGCTACAAAAGCCTACTTGGTCTTTATTAATTTATTTTTTAGTAAAACAGGAGCTGTTTTCTGGATTGTATTCATCTTTGGCCTGATTATTTTTGGTGCAGGAATAGCTCTGAGATTCCTGCAGGCTGATTTAATCAAGAAAAAATTTTCCAGGAAAGATATCCTTGGAATTATCAGAAACGAGGTCGGCAAAATAAAGGAAAAGGGAGCAGGAAAAAGTGAAAAAAAGGAAAAGTCTCTGAAAAAACCGAAAGAAAAAATAAAAGAAACTTAAAGGAATAAATAAAAGTTATTTCTTCTTTTCTTTTTTTTGTCTTTCAATGAACTTTCTTATGAATTTTTTGTATTCTTCTTTGTCTGTTTTTACTTCTTTTATTGAGAATACAGAAATGCCTTCCTTTTCATGCTTTTCTGTTTTTGTATAAGGTCTGAGACGGTCATTCATTTTTTCGCTTATTAAAATGTCCTTCTCTGCAACAGAAGAGATTTTCTTAGCACCTGTCATGAGTGTTCCCAGACTCATGAACCTGAAAATTCCTGATGTTTTATCCTGCTTGGCAACTATTGTTCCGTAATTTAATGAAATGCCAAAATCTATTTTTTGCTTAAACATCTTATTATGGTGTGAGAGCATCTCTTTTATTTTCTGGGAAATTGCAATTGTTATCGGCTCATTTTTGAATGTTCTTGTTTTTGTCGGGGAGATAATAAAGAAAAGAATATTGTTGCTTTCATATGTCGTTGCTTTATGGCTTTCTGCAAAGTCAACTATTTCCTGTATTGTTTCTTTTGCATTGCTTTTTTTAGCCCGGATATCATCAGTATTTTTTATATTAAGGGCAATAACATTCACATTCTGTTTTTCTCCTTTTATTGAAAGAGAAAATTCCGCCTTATTTCCTGATTTTATAAAAGATTTTTTTGAAAATTGGAAGGGCTGAACAGAAACAGATTCGTTTTCTGACTTTTTCCCTTTTTTTCTGACTTTGGATTTAATATATCCTATGAAACTCCTCTGGTATCCCCTCTTGAATACAATAAATGCAACAAATCCAAGAAGAAGTGTTATAAATCCCCAGACAACAGGATTTGCCATTACACCTATACCTCCTGATACTTTTTTTATGTCTATAACTTTTCCCGTAAGTGCTACTTCCTTAGAGACAGTATAATCCCCTGCTGTAACCTCTACTTCATAATTTCCGTTAGGTGCACTTAATCTGTATATCTGGCTTTCCCCAACACCAAGATAAACATCTATATTAAGTGTTTCATCCCCCATTCTGACAAGAGCTGTTTTATTGTAAGGAACATTGCCTGTGTTTGTGATTGTCAGGGTTCGATTTACTATTTCAATGCTTATTTCTTCTTTTTTCATTATTTTAAAGGAAGAATCCGCATCAAATTCTCCTGATTCTGCAGACACTTTCCATTCACCAGGAATCTCATTTTCAGGAATCCAGAATTCAATAAATTCATCTGTTGCAACATCTGCCTGCTCAACAATTCTGTCGTTTCTGTTTTTTATTGTAATGATGGCTGTTGAAGTTATTCCTTCTCCTGTCTGGTCATGAAGGATTGCCTTAACCTTTAGATTTGTTCCCGGCTCCACCTCTTTTTTGTCAAAAGTTATTTCAAGTCCTGTCGGAACCTGGTTTATTCTTATGTTATGATTTGAAGAGCCTTTGTTTGTTGTTTTACCTGCTATGTCAAGCTCGTAAACATTAAGCCTTAGGATATATGCTCCTGCTGCAGTATTTTCAGGAATGTCAATATTCATTGAAAAAAATCCTTCTTTAATTGTTTCAGACTGATTTAATAATGTTTTATCCCCATAACTGACTGATGCATCTATAAAACCGCTGGCAGCATTTCCGTCTTCCCTTACAGCCTGACCTTCAACCAGGATGCTTTCGCCAGGATTAATTTCTGTGGCAGAAATTTCCGCATTTACTGTTATTTTATCTGAGATTTTGAAATTATTTGTCAGGACATATTCATTATTGATGTAGGCTTTTATTTTGCATGTTCCTTTTAGCTCTCCTACTATGCTTTTTATAAGAACAAGTGAAGCCTCTTCTCTCTTTTCCTCTCCTGAAGGAATATTAATCCCGTCCCTGAAGAAATTAACCTTTGCACCTCCGCAAATCAAATCCATTCCAAGAAATCCTGAAATCCCTCCGGTTGCTTTCACTGTTACAGGAACAGAAACAATATCCCCCAGATTATAAATCTCTTTTGGCTGCTGATTAATTATTATTTCTGCAGACATAACCGGCAAAAGAAGGAATACAAGCAGCAGAACTAATGGAAACACCCTCATTTTTTTCATGTATAATAAAGCCTGAGATTATTTATAAATATTTAGTAGTTTTTGTTAAAGTTTAAAAATAAGAATTGCATATATTGGATATGAAAAAAGGCGCGGTTAAAGTGACTCCCTGGGAAGTTTCAGGAGAAATAAATTACAAGAGGCTGGTCAGGGAGTTTGGAATAAAACCAATCTCAAAGATTCCTGCTTTTTTTGAGGAAAATGTCTTATTCAGAAGGGGGGTTGTTTTTGCGCACAGGGATTTTGACAAGGTTTTAAATTGTATTAAAAATAAAAAAAAGTTTGTGATGATGACCGGGCTTATGCCTTCAGGGAAATTTCATTTGGGACATATGCTTCTTGCCCAGCAAATGATTTTTTATCAAAAACTTGGGGCTAAACTATATATTGCTGTTGCAGATTTGGAAGCTTACAATACTAGGAAAAAGGATTTAGAGGAACTGAAGAAGGAAGCAATTGATCAGTATCTACTTAATTATATCGCTTTAGGGCTTTCCCCAAAAAATTGTGAGTTTTATTTCCAGAGCGAGAGAAGTGATAATTCAAAAAAATCAAATGCATATTACAGGCTGGCCTCAAATTTTTCCAGATATGCTACTTTTAATGAATTTAGGGCTGTTTATGGCGGAATTTCTCCAGGGAAAATGAATGCTTCTCTTTTGCAGGCAGCAGATATGTATCATCCCCAGCTTCCTGAATTTGAGGGGAAACCTGTAATGACTTTTATTCCTGTCGGGGTTGACCAGGACCCTCACATAAGAATAGCAAGAGGCATGGCTAACAGGTTTAAAAATTATAAATTTCTTCCAATTGCCTCAACTTATCACATGTTCCTTCCCGGATTAAAAGGAGGTGGAAAAATGTCAAGCAGTGATGAAAATTCTTTTATTGCCATGACAGACTCCCCGAAAGAAGTTGAAAGGAAGATAAAGAAATATGCATTCTCAGGAGGAAAAGACACTGTTGATGAGCACAGGAAAAAGGGCGGAAATCCTGATGTTGATGTTAGTTTCCAGTATCTTAAATTTTTCTTTGAGCCTGATGATAAAAAATTAAAACAAATTGAGGATGATTACAGAAGCGGGAAAATGCTTACTTCTGAACTGAAAGATTACCTGATTAAAAAAATAAATGCATTTTTATCAGAGCACCAGAAAAAAAGAGAGCTTGCCAAAAAAGAGATTGATAAATTTATTTACAGGAAAAAATGAAAATCATAACCCTTCATGTTGATTATATTAGGTTCAAGCCGCTGAAAAAAGCGCTGAAGAAAATTGAGGAGCTTTCCGGGTCAGAAAAAAAAGAAAAAAATGTTTCAGAGGCATTGGTTGTGCTGACAGCTGTTGAAGAAGGTGATTCTGCGGCAAGTGTTAAAGAGCTTGTAAAAAATGTGAAGGAAATTGCCGGCCAGGTTAAAGCAAAAAACATTGTCCTTTATCCTTATGCACATCTTTCAAGCAATCTTGCTTCTCCTGAAACTGCAACAGAGGTTTTGAAGAAAGCTGAGAAAGAGCTCGGGAAAAATTTCAGTGTTGTTAAAGCTCCTTTTGGATATTACAAAGAGTTTGAACTGAAAGTCAAGGGCCATCCTCTGAGTGAACTAAGCAGGGGAATTAGTGTTGAGAGGAAAGGAAAGGCAAAAGAAGAAAAAATTGACTCAAAAAATATTTTAAGAAGCATGGGGAAAAGCATTCTTGACAGGAGCAAGCTGAAGAAAAATGACCACAGGATTCTTGGGCAGGAAATGGACCTGTTTTCTTTTAATGATGTGGCTCCTGGCAGTGTTTTCTGGCACAATAAAGGGCTTATTATATACAATGAACTTATCAAATACATGAGAGAAGAGCTGAAAAAAGAGGGCTATGAAGAAATAAGAACTCCTGAAATTCTTGACAAAAAATTATGGCTTTTGTCAGGACA
>CAYOAO010000023.1:0-5126 GCA_964402075.1 Candidatus Woesearchaeota archaeon | reverse complement strand
GGAACTTCAGAAAGAAGACTTGTTGATAAAGGATTTATTGAGGCAGGAGAAAGAGTCCAGAAAACAGAGGACTTCACAGCAGTATCAGGATATAATGAACTATGTATTTCAGTAAATAATCAGGAAGAGTGCGGCTTTAAGCAGGTTTCAACTGATTTTGCTATCCGGTATTTGTCAGATAAGTTTGCAGCAGATGAGGCATCCAGGACAGACATAACAACAGAACAGTCATGCATTTCCGGAAATCCAAACATTCTCAGTTTGATAAGCCCTAATATCCAGGCAGGCGCTGAAGAGATGATTAATCCTGAAATTTATAACAGAGGCATTACAAGGGTTTGCTCTACAGACAATCCTGGCCTGAGCACAGACTCTAATGCAGGAACAGAAAATGCAAGATGGCAGGAAGTGGGTTATTGTGACACTCCTAATATAAAATGCTGGCTTGATACAAAAAGCGTTGAAGATGCTGTGGACATTACAGCAATTGAAGACCAGGCTTTGGGAGAAGTTGAGGAAAACTGGATTAGTGTTTTGCAAAAAGATATGAATTTAATTGATAATTTTGGTGAATTTGCCGGCGAACTTGAGAGTATGAAAAATAAGGGAAATTATACCGGAATAATAAGCAAAATTAATGAAAATTTTGACAGGGTTTTTTTCAGCTATGAAAAAGGATACCTTACTTTAATAAGGGGGAATGCTTTTTCTGCTCTTGCAAAAGGGGTTTTCAGCACTACTGGCTCAGGGGAAGAAACAGATACAAAAGAAACAGGAAAAACTGATAAAACAGCAGGTTCTGATGAAAAAGAAACCGAAGAAATCCAGAAAAGCGCAAGAACCTGTGAAAAATGCGAACATTTTGGACTTCAGTTAGGATGTACTCAGAGCAGTTGTGAGGAAATAGATGCAGAGAGAAAAGAACAGGGATTAACAGGCTGCGAATTTATTCCACAACCTGGTGCAAAGTGGAATCAGTGTATTGATAAAACATCCCTGGAATGCTCAACAACAACAGAATGCCAGAAAACTCTGGGCAATGAAATTATAGAAATAGCAAAGAAAATAAAACAGGAAAAAGGAGTCAGCGACTCTTCTGTTAAAGAGGATACAGGTGTGAAAAATTTTGAGTGCCTTGTTTTAATGCTTGCAATGACTGAGAGCACTATCCAGCATTGTTCTTCTAGTCAGAAAGACGGAAATCCTTTGTACTGTGATGATTCAGATACAGTGGTATTAAAAGGAGACGAAGATAATAGCATAGGGGTAATGCAGATAAATAAAAATTTTCATAGCGATGCTTTTCCAGATGCTTATTCCTTTGAGGAGAATGTCAGATATGGAACTACTTTATTAATAAGTTATTATAATTCTTTTAAGGAAGGTAAAAAGTTTATTCCAACAGATACTTTTTATAAAGGATGGGCTGCTGGTTTGAGAGCTTACAATGGATGGGGGGCTACTGGTAATAACAGATATGTAGAAGATGTTTTAGGCACAAGCAGGAACAAAGTGGTTCAGCTTTTCCCAGATGTTTGCGGAGACTGATAATTCTAAATGCGGGAGATAGGATTCGAACCTATGTAGGCACTAAGCCAACAGGTTTCTCAGAGTTTGTTCGCGTTATTAATAGGACAATTTGCCCCCGCAAACCTCCTCGCCTAAGCCTGTCCCGTTTGACCACTCCGGCACTCCCGCTTAATTATTAATGGTTTTTTTGAATATAAAAAGTTTAGCTTTTACGACGCGAAAGATATTTAAACAGAAACCTCTTGTTTTATTTATGGGAAAATCAGGGATGTTAATTTTTATTGTATACTTATTATTTGGTCTTTATTTGATAAACTCATCTTTTAATTTTATCTCTATGCCTGATTTTATTCAGTCAGTTGATAAGTGGATTGTTTTGATAGCAGGTATCTTGATTATTCTTGGAGGAATGAAATATTTGAGAAGTAATAAACCTCGTTCTTTCGGATTTTCTTAATCATTATTTTTTTGTCTTGCTTTCTGCTTCCTTTTGTTTTATTCTATCTTCAAGATTGAGCCTTTCTATAAGTTCCTTGTACCTGTTACGGATTGTGACTTCTGTTATTCCGGCAATGTCTGCAACTTCTCTCTGGGTTTTTTTCTCGTCATTTATCAGGGCTGCAACATAAAGTGCTGCGGCCGCAATTCCTGCAGGACCTCTTCCAGAGGTAAGCTCAACCTCTTCTGCTTTTTTCAGAACTTTCAATGCATCATTTTGTGTTTTTGGTGATAATTTAAGGACAGATGAAAATCTTGAAATATAGTCTTTTGGAGAACTTTGCTTTACCTTAATTCCTAATTTTCTTATGATAAATCTGTAGGTTCTCCCTATTTCTTTTCTCTCTACATCTGAAGCTGTTGCCATTTCATCAAGAGTTCTCGGGATGTTATAGCTTCTGCAGGCTGCATAAAGACATGCAGCTATAACTGATTCCATGCTTCTTCCGCGGACTAATCCTCTCTGAACAACATAATTATAAATTCTTGCAGCATCATCTCTTACAACATTAGGAAGATTCAGATAAGATGCAATAACCCTTAATTCAGCCATTGCCAGCCTGAGGTTACGCTCAATAGATGTTGAGACACGCTCCTGCCATTTTTTTAGTCTTAGAAATTTGCGCGTGTGTTTTGGGTCCAGCCTGTAAATATCTGAGATTTCCCCTACATTTGTAGTAAGGCCTTTGTCAAATTTCTGAATGCTTGTTGGTGCCCCGCCACGGCCTTTTTTCTCTCCTTTGTCAAACTTTCCATGGTGATCAATTCCTGTATCAACCATTTTTTCTTCTACAACAAGCCCGCAGTCATTGCATATAATCTCCCCCAGATAAGAATCATAATTAAGGTTAATACCCCCGCACTCAGGACATTTTTTTATAAAAGCCATTTTAGATATAATTGAAATTTTTGTTACTAAAAGGTTGGATAGTAAACTTTATAAATTGTTCATGCACAAAACTTTTAAATCTTTTCCTATTTATAAATTCTTCGATTTTATAGACGAAGATTTTTCTTACAGTAAAAATTTAGAATTAGTTTATGCCTTTAATTTTGAATTATTTCATCAAAATTCCGTTTGCCACACCTTCCTGGCTTGGTCTGTTTGTAATTCTTACTTTCCCCAGCTCTGTTTCAACAATTGTTCCTTTTGTGATAATATTCTGCCTTGCAAGAAACCTGTTTGAAGGAGTTTCCAACACATTTTTTATTTCAAGTTTTTGACTTTTGTCATTATCTTTTACATTTACACATTTTATTTTCAAAAGAAAAGATTTTTTATTTCCGCCCCTGACTCTTTTTGTCTTTCTTTTTTCATCCCCAATTTTTACAGTTCTTTTTTTACCCGGCATTTCATAAAGCTTTTTCTTTTTCCCTTTTTTGTATCTTCCGCCCGTGATTTTTCTTCCTTTTCGCATAATACTGAATTTTATTTCCTGTTTATAAATTTTCTGTTTTAATTTTTAACAGTTATTTTTTTGGGAATAGGGAACCAAAGGATTTATAAACAAATTAAACAAATAGAAAATATAAATATTCCATAATTTGGAGTTAAAATGGTTAACGGAATTGAGCGTCCACTAGATTTACTGAATAATTCAAAAGGAAAAGAAGTTCTTGTGCACTTAAAAGGAGACAAGCAATTTGTAGGAACTCTTTTGGCTTTTGACATTCATATAAATCTTGTTCTTGATAATATAAAGGAAATAGAAGGCGGTGAAATAAAAAGAAACCTTGGCCTGACTTTTTTAAGGGGAGACACCATTATCTTTATTTCTCCTGCTTCAACAGCTTTGAAAAAGGAATAGACTGATTAATTCTTTATTTTAAAATTTTGGACCAAAAGAAATCTACATAACTTATAAAAACTATTTTAACCTTTATTTTTTATGACAGAAAAAATAAAACTGACTTTTCTTGGAACAAGTGATGCTATTCCAAGTGCAGAAAGAAACCATACCTCTATTTTGTTGGCATATAAAGATGAAAATATTTTAGTGGACTGCGGAGAAGGAACCCAGAGGCAATTCAGAAAAGCAAGGCTGAATCCAAATAAAATCACAAGAATTCTGATAACTCACTGGCATGGAGACCATGTGCTTGGAATTCCCGGTTTGCTTCAGACACTGTCTTTTAGCAATTACAGAAAAACTCTCTGCATTTACGGGCCAAAAGGAACAAAAAAATTTATGAGAGAATTAATGAAAGCATTTGTTTTTAGTGGGAAATTAAAAATGCATATTGAGGAAGTCTCTGGCAAGTTTCTTGAAACCAAGGATTTCTATTTGGAGGCAAAGAAAATGACTCACGGAGTTCCTTGTAATGCTTATTCTTTTGTTGAGAAAGAGAAAATAAGGATAGACAAAAGGAAATTAAAGAAAATAAAACTTCATGGACCTGTTCTTAAAAAACTAAAGCAGGGAAAGGATATTCTCTACAAAGGAAAAAAATATTCTGCCAAGAATCTGACTTTTGAAGAAAAAGGAAAAAAAATTTCCTTTATACTTGATACCTCTTTTAATAAAGATATCATCTCTTTTGCAAAAGATTCTAATTTGCTGATATGTGAATCAACTTTTGGCCCTGAGTTTGAGGAAAGAGCAGATAAATACAGGCATCTTACAGTCAGGCAATCTGCTGAAATAGCCAGGAAAACAAAATCAAAAAAACTCATTCTTACCCATATAAGCTCAAGATACAGTAAAAATCCAAGGAAGATTTTGAATGCTGCAAAAAAAATCTTCAGAAATTCTGTTATGGTTAAGGATTTGGATGTTGTGGAAGTTAAATAAACAAAATCTTTTAAATAGTTGTTCTGCTAGTATTTTATGATTCATAGGCCCCTGTAGCTCAGCCTGGATAGAGCGACTGCCTTCTAAGTGAAGGGAGGCCCTTCCCATTCCTCTTCTTGAGGAAAAGAGGAAAGCAGTAGGCCGCAGGTTCAAATCCTGTCGGGGGCATTGAACTCAAAATGGACGAGTTGTGAACCTAAGGTTCTACTCCTTGATAGAGCATTGCACCCTTTTAACACACAAAAAAATTCGGAGCCTGGGTCGGGGTATATCAATTTAAAAGAATAGTTTAATTAAATTAATATT
>CAYOAO010000022.1:0-5169 GCA_964402075.1 Candidatus Woesearchaeota archaeon | reverse complement strand
ATCAACCATAAGAACAATCCCATCATCTCCCACAAGTATTATATTTGATTCTAATCCCCCAACCATGTTCTTTCTTATGGGGGTTATTTCTTCCCCAGAATATTTTAGTTCTGCAACAACATAATCCAACATTCTCTGCTGTTCAGCTTTCTTTACCATATTTTTACCCTCAAACAGACAAATATAAACCTTTCTATTGCTTAATTTTAAATAACCTTTATTCTTTTTAGGCAAATGATAACCACTGAATTCATCCCAATAGATTATGATTACTTTGATTTTGAAGGAAGAAATTATGCAAAAATAATCGGGAGAAATAGCCAGGGAAAAAGGATTTGCATTGTAGATTCCTGCGATGTTTTTTTTTGGGCTATTCTTAAGAAAAACCTAAGCAAGTCCAAGACAGACAGGTTAATTGAAAAAATAAAAAAAATAAAACTTGATGTTAAGGGAAGGCAGACAGAGGTTGAAAAAGTTGAGCTTCATGAAAAGAATTTTCTTGGCCAAAAAGTCAGGGCCCTGAAAATCTTTGCAACAAATTATAAAGACCTCCATAATGTGGCAGACAAACTCGGATTTCCTGAAATAGAAAAAAGAAGAGGATATGACCTTGGCTATGTCACGCATTACATTATTGAAAAGAAAATCATTCCCCTAAACTGGTATAAAATCTCAGGAGAAGTTCTGGATAACAGTCCTGAATTCGGAGGAATAGGCCAAAACCTTGATGTTGATTTATGTCTCAGGGTTAGCTCAATAATTCCTGCAAAAAAACAGGACTTTTCCCCTAAGGTTCTTGCATTTGACATAGAAACAGATGAATTTCAGATAGGAAAAGGAAAAATTCTGATGGTCTCCCTTGTTTCTAAAAATTTCAAAAAAGTTCTGACATGGGAAAAGACAAATAAAAAACCAGATTTTGTTGAATATGTAAAAGATGAGGCAGAGCTTCTGGAAAAATTTGTTGAATATGTGAAAAAAATTTCTCCTGATTTTTTGGTCGGCTATTTCAGTGACGGATTTGATTTGCCATATATGAAAGCAAGGGCAGAAATTCATAAAATAAATCTCTCTCTAGGGCTTGACAAAAGCCAGCCAGTCTTTCGAAGGGGAGCTTTTCTTACATGCAGGATAAATGGAATTGTTCACATTGATTTGCTTAGATTTGTCAGCACAGCATATTCCCAGTATATGCAGTCAGAGACTCTTTCATTGAATGATGTTTCAAAAGAATTTCTGAATGATAAAAAAAATGATTTTGAATTCAAATCTGTTTCAAAAATGTCTGACTCAGACTGGAAAGACTATTTTACATATAATCTGCAGGATTCTGACCTGACATACAGGCTGTTTTTCAAATTTTGGCAGGACATCAGGGAATTTTCAAGGGTAATGCAGGAGCCTTGTTTTGAGATTTCAAGAAATGGTATGTCAAAAAATGTTGAATCATATATTCTGCATAATCTGGAGAAATTTAATGAAATTCCTGAAAAGCACCCTATTCATGAGGAGATAAGGGAAAGAAGAAAGAGGGAGAAATATGCAGGTGCCTTTGTCTTCCAGCCCACACCAGGCCTTTATGAGGATCTGGTTTTTTTTGATTTCACAAGCTATTGGCCAAGCATAATCGTCACATTCAATCTTTCCAAATCAACAATTCTTGAAAAAAAAGAAAAAAATTCGCTGGAAGTTAATACAGGAAAAAATAAGTTTTACTTCAGAAAAGAGCCTGGATTTTTCCCTGAAATTCTGAAAGAAATTATCATGCTAAGGAAAAAATACAAGCAGGAGCTAAGAAACAAGGAAAATGCTGTTACAAGAGCAAGAAGCAATGCATTCAAGCTTCTTGCAAATGCCTCTTACGGCTATCAGGGATTTTTTGGGGCAAGGTATTATTGTCCAGAGGCCTCTGCATCAACAACTTCAATAAGCAGGGATTTCACCAGGAAAACAATAGATTTCATAAACAAAAAAAATTACAAAGTTATTTATTCAGACACAGACTCCATAGCCCTTCTCCTCAACAAGCATTCAAAAAAAGAATCCCTTGAACTATTAAAAGAAATTAACAAAGGCCTCCCTGGGATAATAGAGCTTGACCTGGAGGATTTCTATAAAAGGGGGATATGGGTGACAAAAAGAACAGGAGGATTCGGGGCAAAGAAAAAATATGCCCTGATAACAGAGAAGAAAAGACTAAAGATAAGGGGCTTTGAAACAGTAAGGAGAGACTGGTGCGATCTTGCCCGCGAAGCCCAGAACAAAATTATAAGAATGATTCTTGAGGACGGAAATGAAAAAAAAGCATTAAGATACATACAGGAAACTGTTAAAAAAGTAAAGGAAAGAAAAATAGACAGAAAAGAAATTCTTATAAGAACCCAATTAAAAAAGCCGATATCAGAATACAAATCAATTACTCCTCATGTCATTGCTGCGAAAAAAATGGAAGAACAGAAAATCCCCATAGATGAAGGAGCATTAATTGAATATTTTATAGCAGAGACCAGAAGTAAAAAGAAGCTTGTAAGGGAAAAAGTAAAACTTGTGTCTGAAAAAGGGGAATATAACATAAAATATTATCTGGAAAGGCAGATTCTGCCTGCTGTTGAAAATATCTTTCAGGTTTTTGATATTAATATCAAGGAAGTCATTCAGGGGAAAAAACAGACAAGGCTGGGAGATTTTAAATGAAAATTAGGGAATTTATTCATGAATTAAAGCACCATGTCCCCTTTACTGCAGCAGCAACAATAATAGCGATAATAATTATTTTTTTGATTCAGAATTTTTCAGGGAAATCCTTTTCAGAAACTTCATTTGAGATTCTTCATCCGGTTCATGTTTTTGCATCTGCAATGGTTACTGCAGGAATTTTTTATAAATACAAACCAAAAATTCTTCCTGCTTTATTGATTGGAATAAGCGGAGCAGTAATTTTTGGAAGTTTAAGCGATATCATTTTCCCCTGGATTGGAGGAAATCTTTTCGGATTTGAAACAAGCTTCCACCTTCCTGTAATTGAAATTCCTTTGGTAATTTTTTCAGCAACTTTGCTTGGAAGCATTACAGGGATTAAAACAAGAATAACAAAAATGCCTCATTTCATTCATGTTTTCCTTTCTGTTTTTGCTAGTTTATTTTATTTGCTGGCATTCAGCCAGGAATTCGGTTTGGTCTATTTTATCAGTGCCTTTCTGATTGTCTTTTTGGCAGTAATTATTCCATGCTGTATCAGCGATATCCTTTTTCCTTTTGTTTTCCTTAAAAATAAAAAAAGATAATTGCAAATGAAAATAAAACAGCCTAGATCAAAAAAAGGATTAAAACCTCTTTTTGCTGAAAGAATGAAATTTCTTCTTCCTGAAGAAAAAGATTTTCAAAATTATCTGGAAATCCTGAAGAAAAAGCCCTTAAAATCAATCCGATGCAACACTCTTAAAATCTCCCCTGAAAAACTCAGGAAAAGGCTTGAAGAAAGGGGATGGAGAATAAAGCAGCCTTTCAAAGAAAATCCTGAGATAATGATTATTGAAAATGAACTTCTTCCAGGCGAACTTGGCCGCAGCCTGGAGCATATGCTTGGATATTATTATGTTCAGGAAATAGCAAGCATGCTGCCTGTTCTCGCACTTAAGCCAAAACCTGACCAGATTGTTCTTGACCTTGCTGCTTCCCCAGGCTCAAAAACAACGCAAATTGCTGCAAAGATGGAAAATAAAGGAACACTAATAGCAAATGAAATCAGCCTCGGAAGAATAAAAATTCTTGCTTCAAATACAGAGCGCTGCGGCGTCACAAACATGATAATAACAAAAAAAGAGGGTGCATCTTTGTGCATAAGACTCAAAAATCTTGGATTCAGGTTTGATAAAATCCTCATAGATGCTCCCTGCTCAGGTGAGGGCACATTGAGAAGCACTCCTTTAACCTATAAAATGTGGAATATCCACACTGTAAGAAAACTCTCAGGAATACAAAAAAACATGATAACTAATGCTATGGAAATTTTAAAGCCAGGAGGCGAGCTGGTTTACAGCACATGCACACATGCACCTGAAGAAAATGAAGAAGTCATTGATTTTATCTTAAAAAAATTTGGAGATAAAGTTAAGACAGAAGAAATTAAACTGCCAGTTAAATGCAGAAAAGGAATAACAAAATGGCAGAATAGAATTTATCATGAAGATACAGATAAATCATGCAGAATTTACCCGCATGACAATAACACCGAGGGATTTTTTATTTGCAAACTTAAAAAGATAAAATGAAACATAAAAAAATCAATCTCAAATGAAAGGTCCCGAGCAGAGGGTTTTTTCATTGCTAAGATAAGGAAAATAAAATGAAACATAAAAAACCACAGCCAAAATTCACGCCACTTAAAATCCTGAATCAGAAAGAGAAAAAAGAGATAGAAGAAAAACTCAGCGAGCAATTCGGGATAAAAAATATCCCAGGAATAATTGCAATGAGAGGGAAAGAACGTCTCTTTTTGTTTTCAGGCAGTTTAAATGAAAAAGACATAAAATCCCTTGAAGAAATCGTGGTAATAGAGAGGATTGGGGTTTATTTTGCAAGGCTTATTCAGGACAGTGTAAAATTGAGCATTGAAGGAACCCAGATTCTCAAAGACCAGATTGAAAAAAATATATTTGAACTATCAAAAAGCCAGGCAGAAGAATGGATGAAAGGCCAGGACCTGCAGATAAAAACAGGGAAAAGAGGGTTTTTTGTGATAAAATACAAGGATGATTTCCTCGGCTGCGGAAAAGCTTCGCAGGAAAAGATAGGAAATTTTATTCCAAAAAGTAGAAGGTTGAGAATTAAGAATTAACTTCCTTCTTTCTGAACCTTTCATCTCTCTTATCTAAAATCTTTTCTATTTTACTCATACATCTCTCACCACATCCAACTTCTTCCCTTATTCTAAAAGAATAATCCTGTTTAAGTATCCACGGACATTTTTTTATGTAAACTTCCCGTAATCCTTTCTTTAATTTTTCTTTTATTTTGTTAGGAACCTTATCATTCTCTAACCAATCACGAATATACTCGTCGTGATTACAATCTTGATAAAGAAATGCCCTTTTTTTAAAAATTTTGAATGCTTTCATATATAATTCACTCTCCTTAGCAGTCCAAAAAGCCATATCATAATCTTTTGCT
>CAYOAO010000021.1:0-5404 GCA_964402075.1 Candidatus Woesearchaeota archaeon | reverse complement strand
GTACCAAGAGCATATGTTTCTGTCTTTTTATCTGCTTTTGATTTTTCTCCTTTAATCACAGGCTCCAGCAGTTTGAGAGGATGAGAACAATAAGTGCCTCCTCTGCTAGGCAAAAGTTCATCTGCTATATTTTTTATATAAGCTGCATTTTGTAAGTCTGTTAGCATAATACTTTTACCATTGACTAAAAAATTTGAGGGTTTGATGTCTCTATGTAATATTCTTTCTTCTTCATTTAAGTAATAGACAGCATCAATCATTTTCTTACCCACTTCTTCAAATCTTTCTTTTATCGGTCCCCATCGTTCAACATGTTCTTTAATAGAATCCCCATCAAAATATTTCTCTATATTCATAACTTTCCCATTTGATTTTATAGTGTCTATAATAGATGCAACATAAGGATGATCTATTTTCCCAGCACATAAAAGCTCTTTGTCATTTGGATCTCCTTTTTGTTTTGACATACTTATTTTTACCCACACAGAATTATCATTAATTTCATCTTTATTTTTGAGTATTTTAGCTACTCTTTTCTTATTCAAAGGATTGAAATCTAACTCCACAACACGTCTTGTATTACCTTCCCCTATAACTTCAAGGGGGGTATATCTTTTTCTTTTCAGAGAATTTATTTCTTTTTTTGTAATTGATTCTAATTTGTATGGCATTTTATTCAGCCTCCTTTAGTACATTTATTTTTAATTGTACAACTGTCTGAGGTTTTAGCTCTTCTTGAAGAATTTTGGGTATGACTATAATAGCTTGAGAACCATGTTTTGCTATTTTCTTTGTAAGAATAAAAGTTCCACTATTTTTCTTTTTAGTCTCGGCTTTTTCCTTTAAATTTGCCTTCATTTTATACATAACCTATACATATTTTCAAGAATCTAACTTTATAAATCTTATCGTTCGTAATCATTTAAAAGAAGTAACAGATTATTTCAAAATCTTTCCTGTTTCTAAATACCATAAATACAAATCAAGTTCCCCTAAATTAATATTTGTCTTTTTAGCAATCCTGGACAAAATTTCTTCAATTTCAAGGTATTTTTTAGGTGTAATGGTTTTAGGAATTTCAATAATTTTATGTTTTGCAAGCAAATCAATTATGTGAAAATCAATTATTGCCACATTTTTATAGCCAATATTTCTCAGGAAATGGCTCGCTTCCTTAAACCCCAAGCCCTTGACATTCTTCACAAGCCATTCTCTTGCAGTTTTTTCATCATTAAAAGAGTTTAGAATTTCCTTCAGATTATTTCTGTATTTTCTTGCTTCCACAATAAATTCTGCTCTTGCATTCGGAAACCTATGCCCTAATTCAGAAAGCTTTTTTGAGAGTTCTTCAGGTGAAAGAGATGAAAACCCCCTGCCAATTTTGTTCTGGATTTTAATCCCGCCATGAGCACTGAAATTCGCTGTTATAATACAAAAGCACAATTCCTTAAAGATTTCATTGCTGTCCTTTTTTCCGAGTTCTTCAAATTCCCTTATACGGGAGTCAATTATCTTTTTCAAAGGAGAATTTTTTAATTCATTAATTAATTCAACCAGGTTAGAAATGCTGTTCATTTTATCTTTTTAATTTCATCCAGGATTTTGTCTTTGTTTTTTCTGCTTTTATGTGTTCTCCCAAATCTGACAAGAATTATATTTATTTTATTCCAATTTTTTTTTGAGAAAAGATTCTTTAAATCTTCTTCAATTTTTCCTGGTTTTTTATTTTTTGTCCAGCCTAGCTTTCGGGAGATATATGCAACATGAGTGTCAACTCCTATAGCGCTTTTTCCTGTTTCTGAAAGAAAAACATTTGCTGTTTTCCTCCCAACTCCGGGAAGCTCCAGCAGTTTGTCCATTTCTTTTGGAATCTTTCCCTTGTATCTCTCAGAAATTATCCTGGAGCAATTAATTATATTTTTTGACTTATTCTTATAGAAATTTATTGGCCTGATTATTTTTTCAACCTGAGATAATTTTGCGTTTGCCAGTTTTTGTGAAGAAGGGAATTTCTCAAAAAGATTTTTTGCAATAATAATTGTCTTTTCGTCGCGCGTCCTGGCAGATAAAATTATTGAAATAAGGGTTTGCCACGAATTTCCCCATTTCTCAGCAGCAAGCCTCATCTTAGAACTATTTTTTTGTATAAAATTCAGCTGTTTTAATGCTCTTTTCTCATTCATTATAGGTAATATTTTAAAGAGTTTAAAATTATATTGTTTATGAACCTTGAAAAAATCAAAAAGAGTAAAACAATCAAAGAGCTTCTTGAATTTGGAATTATAAATATTGACAAGCCATCAGGTCCTACAAGCTTTGATGTTTCTGATTTCATTAGGAAAACTCTTGGGTTGAGAAAAACAAGCCACTTTGGAACACTTGACCCAAAAGTCACAGGTGTTTTGCCTGTAGCACTTAACAGGGCATGCAAGCTTACAGGTTTTTTCCTCGGAGAAGACAAAGAATATGTCGGAATAATGAGGCTTCATAAAGATATTTCTCTAAAAAATATTGAGGATACAATAAAAAGCAAATTCAGCGGAATTATATTGCAGAAGCCGCCTGTAAAATCCCGTGTCAAAAGGCAGGAGCGCGAAAGAGAAATCAAGAGTTTTGAGATTCTTGAAAAAAAAGGTAAGGATGTTTTGTTTAAAGTCTCTTGCCAAGGAGGCACATACATAAGAAAGCTTGTTCATGATTTAGGCTCTGAGTTAAAAGTTGATGCCCATATGCTTGAACTAAGAAGAATAAGGGCAGGAATATTTTGTGAAGATGATAAAAACTATCCAAGCATAAATCTCTATGATTTTGAGAAAATTGTTAAGGCATTCCAGAAAAATTCTGAAAAAAGCAGGCCTGATTTAAAGAAGATTATAATTCCCGGAGAGATTATTTCAGAGCTTTATCCTGTCATTGAGATAAAAAAAGAATATGTTAACAAAGTTCTCCATGGCAGCCCTGTTTTTTATGATTATTTAAAAAACAGCAAAGAAAAAATCAGTGAAAAAAGATTCTGTATTTTTGATGAGAACAGGTTTATCGGAATCTACAAAATTACATCAGAAGGCAAGATTTTTGCCAGGCCAGAATTTGTCATGCAGCCTTTGGAGGGAAAATGAAAGAAAAATTAATTAAGGAAATGGAAAATTTTGCAAATCCTGAAAAATCAAAAATATTACAGAGGTTTTTTAAGACAGGAAAAGGGCAATATGGAGAGGGAGATATTTTTCTCGGACTTACTGTCCCGCAATCAAGAGCAATCTCAAAAAAATATAGAAATTTAAGTTTGGCAGATATTTCTAGCATTTTAAAAAGCAGAATCCATGAACATCGGCTTGTTGCATTATTAATATTGGTTCTAAAATTTGAAGTCGGAAATGAATCGCAAAGAAAAAGAATATTTGATTTTTATCTTAAAAATGCAAAATATGTAAATAACTGGGATTTAGTTGATTTAACAGCACCAAAAATAGTTGGATATTTCATAGAAGAACATAAAAGAGATATGAAGATTTTGTATAAGTTAGCAAAATCAGATAATTTGTGGGAAAAAAGGATAGCAATAATATCAACAGCATTTTTTATAAGAAAAGGTAAATTCAGAAACACCTTTAAAATTGTCAAGATTTTATTGAAAGATAAACATGACCTAATTCATAAAGCAATGGGATGGATGTTAAGGGAGATTGGAAAAAGAAACCAGAAGATTCTTGAAGATTTTCTTGAGAGAAATATTAAAAAAATCCCGAGAACAACATTAAGATATGCAATAGAAAGATTTCCTAAAAATAAAAGAAAAGAATATTTAAGAAAATAAAATGAGAACCTTTGTATATTTTTCAGGGACAGCAAGAACATCCGGGAATTTTGATGTAAATAATCTAATGAAAGCCGGCAGAATGGATATTGTTATGCATACAATTATTAATGCATTTTTTCTGTCCCATAAATTAAGGGAGGATGTCAGGCTTCATCTGGTTTTTTACGGAGCACCTGATCCGCCAAAGCACATTGAAATCCGGGCAAAAGCAGAAACAAACCTGAGCAAAAAAGACCTAGGCAATTTAATCAAGAAAATCTTATATAAATATAAGGAAGGAAAAAAGACCGAGGTTTTTCCGGGCTGTTTTGTTGAGAAAAAGAGTTTTCTCAGGGTGGTTGAAGAACTTGCTGAGCAGGGAAAAGAGATTTTTATCTTGGATAAAAAAGGGAAAAGCATCAGAGAAGCAGAAATTCCTGAACAAAGTGCTTTTGTTATAGGAGACCACAAAGGCTTGCCAAAAAAAGAGCTGAAAAGAATGAAGAAAATTGCAAAAACAATATCTGTAGGCCCGCAAACATATTTTGCAAGCCAGGTCGTAACAATCCTTAATAATGAGCTTGATTCAGGGGGTTTTTGATTAATTTAATAAGATTGAATTTTATCTTTTAAAATTGTATAAAACTTAATAAATACATCTTTCTTTTTAGTTTTTATGAAGAAATCAGTCAGGCTTTATGTTGAGGGAACTGTGCAGGGAGTTTTCTACAGGGCATTTATCAAGGAAAATGCTGAGAGATATAATGTAAAGGGTTTTGTGAGAAACCTTGAAGACGGGCGTGTGGAAATTTTTCTTGAGGGCAATGCTAATGATGTAAACAAGATGATGGAAATAGCTGGAAAAGGGCCAAGGCATTCGCAGATAAGAAATGTCAGTATTAAGCCTGAAAAATTCCAAGATTTAAAAAGCTTCAAGATTTTGCATATTTAATAAAATGGGTGAAAAATTCTTTTGGGCAGATGCAATTGCTGAAAAAATAATAAAAGAAAAGGGAAAGAAAAAGCAATATGCCTGTGCATCAGGCATAAGCCCTTCAGGCGTGATTCATATCGGAAATTTCAGGGATGTTATTACAACTGACCTGGTTATGAGAGCATTGAAAGACAAAGGAAAAAAAGTCCGCTTTGTTTATTCATGGGATGATTTTGACAGATTCAGAAGAATACCCTCGCATATTTCTAAAAATTATAAAAAGTATATCGGGATGCCATTAAGTGATGTTCCTTCTGTCTCTGGAAAAGGAAGTTATGCAGAGGATAATGAAAAACCATTTGAAAATTCACTGAAAAAAGTCGGGATTAAGCCAGAGTTCATAAGGCAAAGTTTAATGAACAGAAAATGCAAGTATGCAAAATTAATAAAAAAAGCCCTGGAAAATGTGGATAAAATAAAGAATATCCTGAATAAATACAGGAAAGAGCCACTGGAGAAAGGCTGGCTTCCTATAGAAGTTTATTGTGAGAAATGCAAAAAAGATTCAACAAAAATAATAGATATTGACGGATATTTTATTGAATATGAGTGCGAGTGTGGATTCAAAAATAAAATTGATTACAGAAAAACCGGAATAGTAAAACTAAACT
>CAYOAO010000020.1:0-5493 GCA_964402075.1 Candidatus Woesearchaeota archaeon | reverse complement strand
AACCAATATCCTCTGTCGTATAAAGACCAATCCTTGAAACACTCTGGTCTCCAAGAGCAGCATAGTAAAAATTATCTGTTTGCTGCATGCTCCTGTCAAAGCCAATGCCCTCTAATATAGGAACAAAAATAAAATAATCATAGGCTATATCTGATTTTTCCTCTGTTTTAAGTTCAAAAGTGCTTATTAGAGGCTCTGTTATTGTGCCGTATTCTGCAGAAAATTTATTAAAGTCAAAAGTCATACCAAGATTTTCCAGTTGCCATGCACTTACAGCTTTTTTGTAATTTTCCTCATTTACTCCTGTATAATTTCCTCCGGCAACTGCCTGGATAATATCCATATTAATGAAGTTTAATTCAGGAAAAAACAAGGAAGAATCAGCCTGTACTGACTTGAATATTGAATTAGGGACCTTTATCTCAAGAATTTCTGTTATTATTTCATTTAATCTTGTAAGATTCTCTTCAGGAGTTATTGCGGAATTGTATTCCTGCTCCAGTCTTTCAAGCTTTGAACTTACATTCTCTAATTTAAGGACAGAATTTATAGCTGTCTTCTGGAACAAAGGAAGCGCTGATGTAAAGGAATTTATTCTCTCAATGTTCTTGTCCATTTTATCCAGGGTTGTGCTTATCAGTTCCTTCGGTGATGTAACATTTATCTCAAAAGTTCTTGAAGAACTTAAACCCCGGGTATCTGTTGCACTGACCTTTAAATCATAAGTTCCTATTTCATTGTAAATATGAATAATCTTTTTTACAGTGGTTGTCTCTGTTCTTGTTACATTTCCTCCTGAATCAGAAAATTCCCATCTATAGCTGCTGATGCTGATGTTCTTTGGCAAAATTACTTTTACTTCAAATACAGTAGGGAAGCCAGTGGTTATTAATGCAGGCTCTATTGACTGAATTATTGGAACATCTTTTATTTCTATTTCTTCTGCAGGGATAATTTCTTCATCATTGAATTTTAAAATGAAGCTGTAATTTCCCGGCTCTTCAGGAACCTTAAATTCTGAATTATCAAGTCTTAGTTTTTGAAAGCCTTCAGAAGTTATTTTTGCCGGGGAATCTGCTATGTCATATAATTTGTTATTGCTTGTTTGCCCTGTTTCCTTGGAATAAATAAATTCTGGATTAGAAGCAGTTACTGACTGGCTTTGTCTTGAGGTGATTTTTATAGGGATTACACATCCGTCAGTGCAATCAAGATCCCCGTATTTCTCAATTATATAATTTTCAGCCAGCACAGGAAGGGATTCTCCTGTTGGTAAATAGTTTCTTATCTGAAGTGTGCCAAAGCTTCCAAATTTTTTTCCTTCTGAGAAGAGACCGTAAGCACCAGGGCTTTCATCCTGAACAGGAGATCCGTAAAAACCGCAGCCATTTAAAAGGTCATCATACCCTTTTATTTTATAATTCCCGCTGCCTGCTGTTGAATAAATGCAGACATAATGCTCTTTTTCTGATGAAGCATAATTTATATCACATGAAACTTCTGCCCAGTTTGTATTAATGTCATTGTCATCAAGTTCGCATTGATCAATAAAATATCCCCCATTATTATAAAGAGCCATTGTTATTATCCTTGAAGCACCTGAATCTTTTTTTATTAATGCTCCAATCTTGTGTCCAGGAGACTCGCTTATATTTATTTTCTGGCAATATGGGGTGCCGCCGATATAATATTCATTAAATTCTTCTTTGGTTTCATCAAAGCACCCGTAGTTTTTTGAATCAGAACATTCGCCTGTGCCGGTTTTATTGTTTTTGAAGTCAACTTCCCCGTCATTGAAAAAATCTATTTCCAACTGATTAGTGCATGAAGATTGCGCATTACTGGATATGTCAAAATTTATTGATTCAATAGAATAGACATCCCCTGTTAATTTCAATCCAATGATTTTTGCCACACCATTTTCCATGTTGCTGAAACTTTTTGTTGTTTGAGGATTTGTTGCAGAATAATCCCTGTCGCAGTCAACAGGTGTGCATGTGTAAATATATCCCGGGTTTAACTCAAGCAGTTCTTTAAGATTTATCTGTGTTCCGGGTTCTCCGTCAAAAGAAGCTGTAAAAACAGAATCAGCTGATTCATCTTCAAAGCTCATGTTTATCCAGCCGCTAATACTAAAGTTCGGACCATAGGTTGTTAATATTGAATAATCAGGATTTCCAATTTCAATGTCTGCCAAAACCATTGGAAAAAAAGCAGACAAAAAAATAAAGAAAAAAAGAAAAGCAAACACTGCTGCAAATTTTAAAAAAACAGGCTTTTTCAGTGAATTCTTCAACTCTGAATTAGTAAACCCCATGCCTCTTTTAATTATTTATTATTTAAATTATTTTATCTTTACTAAAAAGCCAGGACCACTTTATAAATTTGTTTGATTTTAATACTATCCAAAGAATTGATAAAACAAGAATATTTTTAAAGACAGAATTATTATATAACAAGTAAAAGAGGAAATGAAAAACAAAACCCTGATTTGGGCAATAGTATTCGTTTTAATTTTAGTAGCTGCTTCAGTTTCTTATATTTTTTTCATAGGATCTGATAAACCCGATACTGTTTCTGTTCAGTGTGCTTACTTTTGTGAAACTGGTCAGGAAGCAGGTTTTTGTTCTTTTAAAATAGATGTTAGTGAAAATCTCAAAGTAACATGCTATGAACTTGCAACAAATTCCCAGTATGCCCAGTATAATGTGGCAGCCTGCCCAGAGATATCCTGTGAAAATTCCGGCGGAACATCAGGTCAGACAGATGAAAAAACCTGTGTCTCTGGATTAAATAGTGAATGGGTAGATGCTGATGAGAACGGAGAATGCCCTGAAAAAGAGAATATGTTTTCAATGAAAAGAGATCCTTCAGACGAGCCTCCTTCTGCAGGACAGATATGCTGCTTTTATTATGAATAATCATATTAATTCTTTGATTTTGTTTGATGTCACAATAAAACAAGAATATTTTTAAAGACAGATTTATTATATAGAAAGTAAAAGAGGAAAAATTAATAAGATGAAGAATAGCCTGAAATTTTTTTTGTCAGTATTTTTATTAATATCAATCCTGCTTCTGACTCTGGGTTTTATCTCTGCAGAACCACTATGCACAGTTATTTCTTCTAATAATTGTAATAGTCCAAATGTTGTTTTAATGCGTATTTCAGGAAACACAAATGCCCATGGGGCATTGGAAAGCCAGTCAAATTTTCCAACTAATCAGGTAGTATGTTGCCAGGATATTGCGGTAGGGAGTCGCACTTGCTTAGATGATGATGAGGATGGGATTCCTGAAAATAAAATAATTGGGCTCTCTTCTTCAGGAAACGCACATGCAGAAAGGCCAGAATTTGATAGCCAGGATTATGAAGACCATGTTTGTTATAGTTCTTTTAGTGATGTTAGAGGTATTAGTGATCCTGACTTTGTTCCAGGTGATTATATCCCAATACTTTCTTTATCATCAGAAACAAATGCTCATATAGGCTCTCCTTCTGCTTACCCGAGATCTCCTTCATTAGACCATTATGTGATATATGGCCTTCCAAGTGAAGGAGGAGGGGCTGATGAATGCTCTCTTTATGATGCTTACTGGGAAAAGGGAGGATTAAAAGTAGACGAGACTACTAATTATGTTCTAAGCAGCATCAGTGTCGGACTTGTTGTGGAAGGAAATGAATTATGCAATGGGGAAACAATTGGCTTTGAAATAACAGAAGATAATACAGGTGATAAAGGAAGTGAAGTTCCTGAAGGAACTTTTTCAGAAGGAATAGCAGAATCAACATGGATATCTCAGTATATGGATTTAACAGACAGGCCTCCAAGATACTTTTTTACCGGAGAAGTTTCTGGAGGATATAGCAGGGATTCTGGATTGCTCACTGTTTATGACAGTGATAATTCTGTAGATTTCTGCTCTGAATATACTGATTATTTTGAAGATAATCTTGAAGAAAACGAGATAATATGCAAATATGATCCTTATGAAGCTGCTTTGAATATTGAAGGGGCAGATTGCGAAGACCCTGATACAACCTGCTCCTGTATTTGGGATAATGATGAGTGCAAAGGAGCATGGGGTAGCGAGACAGAAGGAATGTGTATCATTATAAATCAGCAATGTAACGAGGAAGAATGTGGGGAAGGAGGAAGTGGGGTAATGACTTGCAGTTGGGACGTTGAATGGACCGGACCTCTTGGGACTCAACCACCAGAATGTAAAGCAGATACAAAATTTGTTGATTGCCCTGCCCAGATTCCGCTGCCTTTCTTCGGAATTTACAATTTCTTATTTGCATTGCTTCTTGTTGCAGCAGTTTATTTTGTCTTAAACCTCAGGAAGCAGAAAAAAAGAAAGTAAAATGCCTGAGAAAAATAAATTAAATTTATACAGGGATTATCTGAGAGATAATCCTAAAAATTACTGGTTCAAGCGAAGGATATTTGGCTGGGGATGGTTTCCTGTAAAATGGCAGGGATGGCTTGTTGTTCTGGCTTTCATAGGAATTCTCCTTTATACCACTAATATTTTTCTGAATAAAGGGAAAACACTGGAATATGCTATATCATTAATAATTGCAATTACAGTCCTGATATGCATTGGCTGTAAAAAAGGCGAGAAGCCAAGATGGCAATGGGGATTAAGGGATAAAAAGTGAGATTAATTATTCATTCAAAAATCTGATAAATTTATATAGGGACAGGCGGCAAAGCTATCAGTAAGCCAACCAGCATAAAGAAAGAAGAAACCTTTCCTCCTATTTCTTCTAATCCCATAAACAATAAAATCTTCTGAATTATTTAAAAATTATTGTGATTTTTCCATCATCCCTTAACAACTGCCAGGGGCTTTAATCTTGCGACTTTTTTGCTGATTCCGAGCTTATCAACAACTTTTACAACTTCCTCAATATCCTTGTAAACCCCTGGAGATTCTTCTGCCAGGGATTTCCAGCTTCCTGCTTTTACTTCAATTCCTTTTTCAGCCAATTCCTTTTTCACTTTCTCCCCTCTGAATTTTCCCAATGCTCCTGACCTGCTCATGATTCTTCCTGCTCCATGAACAGTTGAGCCAAAAGTTAGTTCTTCTGCTTTTTTTGTTCCGACCAGAACATAAGAAGCTGTTCCCATTGTTCCGGGAATTAAAACAGGCTGTCCGATTTTTCTGTATGCTTCCGGAATTTCTTTTCTTCCGGGTCCGAAACTCCTGGTAGCTCCTTTTCTGTGCACGCAGACTTTTTGCCTTTTTCCATGGACAACATGCTCTTCAAATTTTGCAATATTATGGCAGATATCATACAATACATCTATTTTCACATCCGGAAAAATATATTTCATTTCCTCCCTTATCCAGTGAGTAATAATCTGTTTGTTCGCAAAAGCAAAGTTTGCAGCACAAGCCATTGCAGAAAAATAATCTCTTCCAAGCAAGCTTTTTATAGGGGCATTGATTAACTCCCTGTCAGGCAAATCTTTAAATCCGTAT
>CAYOAO010000019.1:0-5561 GCA_964402075.1 Candidatus Woesearchaeota archaeon | reverse complement strand
TAAGCAAGCATCTCACTTGCGCCCTGCATTACCATTGATGTAGTGAATTTCATTCCGATAATTGCATCTGCTCCAAGCCTGACTGCATCATTAATCATCCTGTTAAAAGCTTCATCACGGGAGTGGGTTGTCATCTCAGTATAAGTTCCGATTTCCCCGCCGATTAAATTTTTCAGGCCAGCGCCGATATCCCTCGCAATATTTCTTGCACGAACAGTGTTTCCCCTGACAACTCCCAGAATCTTGACAACTTTTTTCCCGGGAATCTCATTAGCAGTCGTGACAATTATTTCCTTTCCCATATTATTTTTTGTTTTTCCTCTTATTTAAATTTTTAGTCTTTCTTGGAACAATATCCTTCCTGGATTCAATTTTATCTTCATTTTTATTTAGAAAAAAGACAATCCCCAAAGCCAAAAAAATCAGGCCGATAAATATCCCCATAAAATCAATACCCTGCCCATCCATAAAGCCTATGAAAATTATAAACCATAATCCAAACACAGACATAAGTCCTCCGAGAATTAATCTGCTTATTGACATAACCAAAGTAAATAACTTCTATTAATAAAACTTATGTCTCAACAATTCCTGCTTTTCCGTCAGCAACAAGAATTTTTGCAACTTCTTTGGGAATATTTGCAATCTGCCCTTTTTCAAAAGGGCCCAGCTTCCTTCCTTCCATATCCAGAAGCTCTCCTACATTTGCCTTAAACATAATCAATTCATTTTTGCTTTCTTGGCTTTTTCCGTTTAACAATTCACTAAGCTTTTTGTCAGATTTTTCTATGCTTTTCATTAAATCCTCAAAAAGAGATTTCTCAAAAGAGAGCATATTATCAAAATCCTGTTTTGAAATGCCTGTCTCTGCCGCAATAAGAACAAGATTAAGTATTTTTTTCTTCCTCCTGATTATCATTTCCCTGAAAAGAGTTACTGCATTTTCCAGCTGCTTTTTTGTCTTTGCAATCATGTCTGAAAAAAGATTATCATCTTTCAGGGAAAGCTGCTTCTTTTCTTTAAGGTAATTGGAAACTTCTTCAATAAAATTCTTCGGCAAAGGCTGGAGAGTGTCAGAATAACGCTCTTTTCTTGCTGCCTCATAAAGGTCATTGTATGTTATCATAAAAGTAAAAACCATCAGAGATTTTTAATAATTGCTATTCTCAAAAACAATAAAACCAGGGAAATAGAATCCCTTATCTCAAAAATCCAATCTTATCAAAAAGCTCATTTCCCATCATCCCGCCAAGGCTGCCTTTTCTAGCATTTTTTTCACAAAATTTTATTTTTTCTCCTTCAGGACTTTCAGGGCTTTTCTTTGATGAAAAAGGGATTTTTTTGTTTGCTGTTTTGAAAAAAGAAACAATCTTGTTTTTTCTCGGAGGCCTGTCATTGTAAAACAAAACAGGAACAGGGTCAGCAGAGTGTGCTTTCAGCTTGCAGGGTGTTGAATGATCTGCAGTCACAGCAATTTTTATTTTTCTCGGAGGGGCAAAGTCTTTTAAAAACCTGAAAAGAGTTTTGTCTATATATTCTATCATTGATTTCTTTTCAAGAGGTTTATTGTCATGCCCTGGCAAATCTGTCTCCTTGATGTGAATATAAGCATAATCAGAATTTTTATAATTCTTTTTTAAAACTTTAACAGAAAATTTACAGGCTTTTCTAAGCCCTTTACGGAGATTTTTATAGGAATCCAGACCCTTTAAAACAGGATAATCAAATGAGAAAACTTTCATTCCGCTGACTCTTGAAAAACCAATTTCAAGAGGCATATATGCAACAGAGAGCCATTTCCTGTAAAACTTTAATTTAGGCGGCTCAATCCCTGCTCCTCTCATAAGAAGAAAATTTGCAGGTGCCAGGCCTTTTTTTCTCCTTGATTCATTCAAAGGATGCTTATCAAGAGCTTCAAAAACTTTCTCAATAAATTCATTAAGAATATTCACAGTATACTGGGTATTTTCCTCATCATCAAGTGCCTTAAACATGCCTATTTTTTCAGCTTCTTTTGCCTGGCCTTTTGAATAAGTGGAGTCATTATCAGAAACATTATCAGAAAATCCTCCTCTCAAAACCAGAACAGCACGGTGCTGAATTGTCGGCTTGAAAACAAATTTGCACGGAAGCTTTATTTTGTTAATTTCCTTGGCTAAAATCCTTGCTTCTGCTGTTGTCAGGGTGCGCCCAGCTCTTCTGTCATTTATGTTCCCTTCTTTTAAGGAATCAATTGTTGCAAAATTCACTCTTAAAGCCAGATCTCCCCGTGTAAGTTTTAGGTCTGTGCCCCTTGCCTCAAGCTGTCCTCTTGTGCTGTCAATCAGGTCATTTCCAAAAATAGAAACAATTGCTTCATCTGACTCTGGAATAAATCCGGGCTTTACAGGATACATATAACCCATTTCACCCCTTGCAGCAAGAAAATCAAGATTAGGTGTTTCTGCAGCTTCCAAAGGTGTTTTCCCGCCAAGCTGCCTGTTGGGCAAATCCCCAACCCCGTCCAGAACAACCAATATTCCTTTCATAAAAAAGAAAGACCCCTAAAGTTTATAAAAATTTATGTTCGTTTACCAGTGGTTTTATGATAGACAAAGGAATATTAATCTTTGTTAATAATGTATAAATCTAGAAGATTATGGTATCCCAAGGATATGGGTTTTGTTTCATACTTTCTTAAAAAGAGATAATGAAAATCTTTTGATGAATCAATTTTTCCTACTAAAGCTCCTTCATGAAAATCTTCTAATAAAACTTCTTCTCCAATATTGCCTTTTATTGCCTTCATTTTAGAAATTTCAGGACAATTTTTATTAAATTCAATTTTCTCCAGACGCATAAGAATCAATAATAATTAAAATATATAAAGATTATTACAATTAACCATAACCTTAATAACTCTTAATTTATTTCTTAATTTATGTTCTCAAAACTCAAAGACAAACTCAAAAACTGGGCAAAAAAAATCTCTAAAGAAAAAGAATCAGAAAAACCAGAAGAAGCAATTAAAGAAGTTTCTGTGCCAATGAAATTCAATGCAGGAATGAAGCAGTTTCAGCCTGATTTAGAAGAAATAGAAAATATTAGAAAGAAGATGGAGGCTGAGGGAAAAATTAAAGGAGAAGTCCATTTTGAACATTCACTGGATAAGGCACTAAGAGGAGAAATAAGTCTTGAAGGATTAAAAAACTTTGAAAAAGAACCTGATAAAGACTCTTTTTTTAAAAAGATAGCCTCAAAAGTAAAGAAAATAAAAATCTCTGAAAAAGAATTTGAGGTTTACGGAGAAGAATTGCGGATGCTGTTGCTTGAGAACAATGTTGCTTTTGAAGTAGCTGATAAAATTATTGAAGAGCTTAAACAGGAGATTCTTGGAAAAGAGCTTCTGAAAAAAGAGATTGAGTCTGAGATAAAAGACGCACTGAAAAAGATAATTGAAGAGATACTTATTGAGCCCTTTGACATTAAGGAAAAAATAAAGGAAAAGATGGCTGATCAGGCAAAGGAGCCGTTTGTGATTCTTTTTGTCGGGATTAACGGCTCCGGAAAAACCACAACAATTGCAAAGATTGCCTCATTCTTAATTGAAAAAGGATTTTCCTGTGTTCTTGCTGCTGCAGATACTTTCAGGGCAGCTTCAATTGAGCAGCTGGAAAAGCACGGAAAAAGAACCGGGGCAAAAGTCATATCACAGCAATACGGAGCAGACCCTGCTGCAGTCGGCTTTGACGCAATAAAGCATGCAAAAAAGAATTTCATAAATGTTGTCTTAATCGACACTGCAGGCAGGATGCATACAGCAAAAAACCTTATAAAAGAAGTTGAAAAAATCTCCCATGTGTGCAAGCCAGACCTGAAAATTTTTGTAGGTGAGAGCATAACAGGTAATGATGCTGTGGAGCAGGCAAAGAGCTTTGACTGGGCAATCGGAATTGACGGAATTGTGTTAACAAAGGCAGATGTTGATGAAAAAGGCGGCACAGCGCTCAGCGTCGGTTATGTCACAAAAAAGCCGATTCTATTCCTCGGCACAGGCCAGGAATACAAAAAGATTGAGGTCTTCAACAAAAAGAAATTTGTGAAAGAGCTGGGATTATGAAAAAATTTAAATAGGTTAAATTAATTATGAGAATATGAAAAAATATTCTCCAGAAAAAGAGGCAAAATACCTGAGTATGTTAGTAATTATAATTGGGATTATTCTCATTATTCTTGCATTTTTCCCTGAAAATCTAACTACCCAAATTCTAATGAAAATTATTATCACTTTTCTTATAGCAAGTGGAATTGCTTTTTGGGCTAGAAATAAGAATCTTAAGAAAAATAAATAACCCTCATGTAGCAAGAGAATGTAGCGGCTTAACCCAAAAACTTAATAACTTATTCTTTACTCACTAATTTATGTTTGAAAAGCTCGGAGAAATACTCAGAAAGGCAACAGATAAGATAGCAAACGCTATATTTCTTGATAAGAACCTGGTGGATTCCATAGTAAAGGATTTGCAAAGAGCTCTTATTGAAGCAGATGTAAGCATTGTCCTTGTAAAAAATCTTTCTGATAAAATCAAAAAAGCAGCTCTTGATGAAAGAATTAAAGGAGTGGAAAAAAAAGAGCATATAATCAAGCTGCTTCATGATGAACTGACAGCAATTTTAGGGGAGCATAAAGAGCTGAAATTTGAGACCAAAAAACAGGGCAGAATAATGCTTCTTGGCCTTTATGGTGCTGGAAAAACAACAACAGTAGCAAAACTCGGAAATTATTTTTCAAAGCGCGGAAAAAAAGTTGCTCTTGTCGGACTTGATACCCACAGACCGGCAGCACCAGAGCAGCTAAAGCAGCTTGCTGAACAAAATAAAATCTCTTATTTTATAGACACAGAAGAGAAAAACCCTGTAAAAGCCTGGGAAAAAATAGAAAAAAGCGGGAAACTGAAAAATTATGACATAGTTATTTTTGATACAGCAGGAAGGCACACTCTGGATGATTCTCTTATAAAAGAAATAAAAGCCCTTGCCAGAAAAATAAATCCCACAGAGGCTATTCTGATTATGCCTGCTGATATTGGCCAGGCAGCAAAAAAGCAATCCCAGGAATTCAAGCAGGCTGTAAATGTTTCCGGAGTAATAATTACAAGAATGGACTCAACTGCAAAAGGCGGGGGAGCCCTGACAGCATGTGCAGAAACAAAAGCACCTGTATACTTCATAACAACAGGAGAAAAAATAAATGACATAGAATCTTTCAATCCGAAAACATTTTTGTCCAGGCTTCTTGGAATGGGAGATTTGCAGACATTAATTGAGAAGATAAGGTCTGTCACAGATGAAAAAAGCCAGGAGAAAATTCAGAAAAAACTGGAACAAGGAAAAATTTCTCTTGAAGATGTTGTTGAGCAGGCACGCTCTCTAAACACTCTCGGCGGTTTTGAAAAAATAAAAAGTATGATTCCCGGCTTTATGAAAGTAAAAGACAAGATTCCGGAAAATGTTCTGGAAAATCAGGAGGCAAAAATCTCTAAATGGGAGCACATAATCAAGTCAATGACTCCTGAAGAAAA
>CAYOAO010000018.1:0-6189 GCA_964402075.1 Candidatus Woesearchaeota archaeon | reverse complement strand
AAAAACATTTATAAAATAGAATTAATTTAATTATTAATAAGATGGCTAAAAAAAAGAGGGGCGGAAAGAATTCTGAAACACTGGGAGTTTCTGGATTTACACTGGGAATTGTCAGCCTGGTACTGGTTCTCTTTGATCCTTCTGCAGGTGTGTTATCCTCCATAATTGGTTTTATATTTTGTAAAATTCAGCAAAAGAACAAACCAACAAAATTCGGAAGAAGAGGAATAATTATTAATGTTATCGGATTTATTGCTAATGTAATCTTCTGGATTTTGCTCATCCAGATAATATACCCTTATTTAATTGAACAATTCGGAGAGCTTCCTGTTTAAAATGAAAAGAAAAATTGTAAAGCAAGGATAAAATGAATATTAATCTTAAAAAAAAGCAAGGAGCAATGGAAATGTCCATGGGAACAATGGTTACTATTGTTCTTTTGATGGCTGTTCTTGTCTTGGGAATTTTCTTTGTCCAGAAAATTTTTAAATCCGGAACAGGCGCGATTGATGCTATTGATGCAGAAGTCCAGAGCCAGATACAAAAGCTCTTTGCAGAAGAGGGAAGAGAAGTTGCAATATATCCTACTTCAAGAAGAATTGAATTAGGGCAGGGAGACTCTGGCGGAGGTTTTGCATTTTCTATCAGGAATATCGGAGACCAGGCAACATATGAATTTGAAACAAGAGCAATAGATTCAGGTGATTGTTCTGGTGTTAGTGAAGAAGATGCAACAAGCTGGATAATTGGAGGAAAAGGAACTGTTGAAGATCTGGCTTCAGGAGCAATTCTTGATACAAGGCTTGTTACATTTAATATTCCTGAAACAGCTCCCTTATGCATAATAGAATATGAACTGGTTATCAAAAGAGATGGGGCAACAAGAACAGCTCCAAACCTCTTTTTGACAATAAAGTAATTTGAATAACTTAAATTTTTAAACAAATCTTTCTTAGCTTATTCATGCCTTTAAGACTTTACAATACTTTAAAGAGAAAAAAAGAGATTTTCAAGTCTATAAAAAAAGACCTTGTGAAGATATATGTTTGCGGTCCCACAATATACAATTATGTTCATATAGGAAATTTAAGAGCTTATACTTTTTCAGATATTTTAAGAAGATTTCTCAAGGCATCTGGTTACAAAATAAAGGAAGTTATGAATTTAACAGATGTTGATGATAAAACAATAAGGGAAAGCCAGAAACAAGGGAAAAAATTGCAGGAATTTACTAAGAAATATGAAAAAGCTTTTCTTGAAAACATGAAAGATTTGAACATCCAGAAACCAGAAGTAATGCCTTGTGCTACTAAACATATCAAGGAAATGGTTAATTTAGTAAGAAAATTACTGGATAAGGGGATTGCTTATAAAGCCAAGGATGGAATTTATTTCTCAATTAAAAAATTCAAAGACTACGGAAAATTGTCTGGAAGTAAAACCAAAAAATTGAAAGCAGGTGCAAGTAAGCGGGTTTTAAAAGACGAATATGACAAGAAGAATATTAATGATTTTGTTTTATGGAAATTTTATGATAAGGAAGACGGAAATGTTTTCTGGGAAACAGAAATAGGCAAAGGAAGGCCTGGCTGGCATATTGAATGCTCTGCAATGTCAATGAAATACCTCGGAGAAAGTTTTGACATACACACAGGAGGAGTTGATTTAATCTTTCCTCACCATGAAAATGAAATTGCCCAGTCAGAATCTGCAACAGGAAAAAAATTCGTTAATTACTGGCTGCATAATGAATGGATACTGGTTGACGGGAAAAAAATGTCCAAATCCCTAGGGAACTTCTACAAGTTAAATGATATAATCAAAAAAGGATATTTTCCTTTGGATTTAAGGTATTTTTACCTGTCTGCCCATTACAGAAAGCCTCTTAATTTCACATTTAAGAATCTGGATTATGCAAGGAATTCACTGAAAAGATTAAGAGAGATAATTTCAGGGCTTGATAAGAAGAAAAAAATAAACAAGAAGAACATTGAGCTTGCCTGGAAGCAGTTTCTTGAATTTCTCAATGATGATTTAAATGTCCCGAAAGCTGTTTCATATATGTGGGATATTTTAAGGGATAACAGGCTAAATGATACTGAAAAATACAGGCTTGTCCTGAAATTTGATGAGATCCTTGGCCTGGGTCTGGACAAAGAGGAAAAAATTAAAATTCCAAAAGAAATAAAAAAAATTATTAAAGAAAGGGAAATTGCAAGAAAGAAAAAAGACTGGAAAAAAGCAGATGAAATCCGGGAAAAAATTAAAAAACTAGGATATGTTATTGAAGACACTAAAAAAGGAGTGATTGTAAAGAAAAAATGGTGAATGAGGCATACAAATACAAAAGTTTTGTAGATCCTAAATATAGGCCGAAAAAAACAGATCTTGTTTTGCAGTTTAGAGTCTTTCCGTCAGGAGGGTTTAATCTGAGAGAAGCTGCAAGCATGGTTGCAGGAGAATCAAGTGTCGGAACATGGACAGATGTCAAAACCATGAATAAGAAAATAGGCAAAACTCTAAGCCCCAAGGTTTTTTATGTCAATCCCGGAAAAAATCGTATAAAAATTGCCTATCCTATTGAACTTTTTGAATTAGGAAACATGCCGAATATTCTTTCCAGTGTCGGAGGCAATGTTTACGGAATGAAATCTGTAAAAGGATTGTTCTGGGAGGATGTTGAAATTCCCAAAAAGATGCTAAAAAGTTTCAGAGGCCCGAGGTTTGGAATTAAAGGAGTGAGAAAAATCTTGAAAGTTTATGACAGGCCACTAATCGGGACAATTGTAAAACCAAAAGTTGGGTTAACTTCTTCTCAACATGCAAAAGTTGCTTATGAATCATGGATAGGAGGATGTGATATTGTTAAAGACGACGAAAATCTTGGAAGCCAGAGTTTCAATAATTTTTACAAAAGGATTAAGTTAACACTTAAAGCCATGAGAAAAGCTGAAAAAGAAACAGGTGAGAAAAAAATTTATCTTGCAAATTGTACAGCAGAGACAGAAGAAATGAAAAAAAGAATTAAATTTGTCGAGAGTAATGGAGGTAATTACATAATGCTTGATATTTTAACCCTTGGCTGGGCAGGTTTGCAGACTGCCAGGAATTTTACCAGACTTCCAATTCACGCTCACCGGGCAGGGCATGCAATGTTTGACAGGATTGAAAATAAAGACAAAAGAGGATTTGGAATGAGTATGGAAGTAATTGCACAATTTGCACGAATGGTAGGGGTAGATACTCTGCATATTGGAACAGCCTACGGAAAAATGTCCGGAGGAAAAGACGAAGTCTTACATATTGAGGAAGAAATGGAAAGAAAATTCACCAAGGAGACAAGAAACTATCTTAATCAGAAATGGTATAATGTAAAGCCTGTTTTTGGTGTTGCTTCCGGCGGAGTTTATCCTGGAATTGTTCCTGAGATAATGGAATTCATGGGAAAGGATATTGTATTGCAGGCAGGCGGAGGAATTCATGGGCATCCCAGAGGAACAGAAGCAGGTGCAAGGGCAATGAGGCAGGCTGTTGACGCAACACTAAAAAAAATTTCTTTGAAGAAATATGCTAGGACACATGAAGAACTAAAAGAAGCTCTGGAAACCTGGAAAAGATGAAAAGAAGGAAATACAGGAAAGCTGTTTTTATTGTGGCTTATGCAAGAACAAAAAAAGGAATTGAATATCTTTTATTGAAAAGAAAACTTCACTGGAAAGGATGGGAATTCCCAAAAGGAGCAATAAATTTTCTGGAAACCAAAAAAAGAGCTGTAAAACGTGAGTTAAAAGAAGAGACAGGACTTGAGCCGGTTAAGATAAAAAAATTTGATTATTCTGGGAAATACCCTTATGATAAAATTTATCCTGACAGGCCAAAAATTAAAGGCCAGACATTTATATTATATTCTGCTGAAGTTAAAAAAACAAAAGTCAGGATTGATAAAATTGAGCATTCAGGCTGCAAATGGGTTGGTTTTGGAAAAGCCCTGAAAATGCTTAGATTCAAAAACCAGAAAAAATCCCTGAAAATAGTAAACAAATGGTTAAAAGAAAAATCTCATTAAAGTTGAAAGAGGGCCGCCATATCTGAAGATTTCTATTAAAGAATCTGCAAAGATTATCAAAATCATAAACATCAAAAAAGCCCCTAAATGAATATAAAATTCCCTCTGAAGAATCATTCCTGCAACATTTCTTTTTTTTGCCTTGTCATAACAAAGAGCATCAAAAGGCACGTGCATTGTTGCCTGGGCAGCTCCGTAAAAGATATCTGTAATAATTACCTGAACAGGAGTTACTATCAGAGATTTTATTATCCAGATAACTGCATTTACACCGGTTCCTGTTCTTAGGATGTTCTCTCTCTTTTTATGGTCTGAAAGTCTTCCTGCTATAAATATAAAAATAACTCCTGAAAAAAGAGCAAATGAGGAAACTATCCCAAGAAGAATATATCTTTCTCCAAGTATAAAAAGAAATATGAATAAAGGCCAGACAACATACCCAAGACGCGCCTCTGCCCCATAGCCCATAAATCCCAGAATATCCTTTAATCTCTGCCCATGGAAAAACTCTTTTAAAGAAAAATGAAAAGGCTGATGGATTTCCTTAGTGAGAAATAAAGGTATAACAGAGCCAATAAGAAAAATAATGACTATGATAAAAAGAATATGAAATCCAAAAAATGCAAGTATCAGCCCTCCAGCCAGCGGGCCCATGGCTGCAAAAATGGCTGCAATAATTTTTGAAAAACCGACCTGCATTCCTCTTTGTTTTTTATTGCTGAACCTGGTAAAATCTATGTGATAAGGAACCCAAAAAAAAGCCATATGAGCTCCGTAAATCAAAGCCAGAAGAATCACAGGCCATTTAAAAGTTTCCAGAGTATAAAGAAATGCAAAAAGAATTATCAGAAGAGGCATGCTTATAAGAATACAATGCTTAAGCCCTATTCTTGAAAAGACCTTTGCAGAAATCAGGGAAAAAACCGCTGTTATTAATCCGAGAATTCCGTAAAAAAAGAAAATGGTTGAAAAGGAATAACCTATCTGATAAAGATAAACAGGAATAAAAACCCCTGTCAGTGCAAGAGCAAAAGCCCTTATTGCAATAGTTGCATATAATTCCTTGAGCTCCATGTTTCTCAGAAAATGAAAAAAATGATGATTTGGATACATATGATAAAAAATGAAAATTCATTAATAAAAGTTTCTAAGTAAATTATAAAAATGGATTTTACCTGAAAAAGAGCATGGGATTCAGGAAAATAACATTAAAGTCAGGAACAAAAATCTTGCTGGGAAAAGATGCTGAAAGCAATGATGAACTTATGAAGAAATTTAAGGGGAAAGAAAATATGATTCTGCATACTGCTGCTCCAGGAAGCCCTTTTTGTGTGATTGATAATTTAAATCCGTCTGCAGAAGACATTACTGCAAGCGGAGCTGTTTGTGCAAGGTATAGCCAGGACTGGAGAGATAATAAAAAAGATGTTAAAGTAAATATCTTTACAGGAAAAGATATCTCAAAAAAGAGAAATGCAAAACCAGGAACATGGCATGTTGTCAGGTCAAAAACAAAAATAATCAAAAAAGAAAAAATTAAAAATTCATTAATAAAATGACACAGGGACAGATTCAGCTTGGAAAACAGGGAATAACCCAGAATTTTATCATAACACTGAAGCACCATTTCAATAAATACAACAATGTCAAAGTTCATGTCCTTAAAAGCGCAGGGCATAATAAAGAAGACATAAAAAAATATTCTGAAGAGATTCTGGACAGGCTTGGAAAGAATTACAGTGCAAAAATTATTGGTTTTTCAATTTTCATAAAAAGATGGCGGAAGGAGCAGAGATAATTATTATTTTATAATATATAAGTTCTTAAAAAGGATTTGTAATTACTTGATTCATGGATGAAAACTTAGATAAAAAAGGGTATAATATTATCGTTGAAGATGATGATATGGAGGTTCGAAATGACCCAAGAGAAGAAAGAGGTTATGTTTTATGCTTAAAGGGAGAGAAGGAGAAATTTATTTTTTTTCCAAGAGGGACTTTAGAAGAATTAGCAAGAGCTGACAGAAATAGAGGAAAAGAAATCATAGAAAATTTGGTTCAAGTGCATTATGAAGGAGGAAGATTTTTTCAAGATACAAATTTGACATATGATTCTATTAATGC
>CAYOAO010000017.1:0-6244 GCA_964402075.1 Candidatus Woesearchaeota archaeon | reverse complement strand
CATTTTATCTTAGTATATTTTTTAGATTGTCTATAAGTGAAATCCCCCTGCCTTTCAAAATAAAGATTGTAATCATTAAAATAACAAGAACTGCGACAGCAATCAGAATCCACGGAAGATAATCTGCTATCACTCCTCCCTTCTCTTTTTTAATAAAACACCTCATAACAGAAAAAGCAAATCCTATTTAATAAATTTAACTACATCAGGCCCCCAATAACAACACTTGTCAGTATGAACAGGGCAATTGTTGCAAAAAGAGCTGTTATAAAATAAAGCATTATTCCAGAAGTAAAGTTCCTCCCCAGAGTGTTTGTTGTCTGGAGTTTGTCATCTCCTGAATTAACTATCACAAGTGTCCTTGTCAGAATAAAGATTATCTGAATTAAGTAAACACCGATGATAATCTGAAGGAAATAAGGGGGAATCATCTGGGTAACTTCAAAAATATCCATTAAGTTTCCTATACCCCCTAATGCAGCTTCTGCACCCTGCTCCTGAAGCCCTGTTATTCTTAGTTTTGACAAAATCTCTGTAATCATTGTAGCAAGGCCAACAACAACTCCTGCAAGCAGCGGAGCAAGGAAATTCATATTAGACTTCATATCAGAAATGACTTCTGCAAGCATATCCCTGAGCCTTGCAGTAATCTTGTGAATATTTTTAACATACTCTGAAATGCTCATCATGCTGATTGCTGCGATTTTTAATCCTTTTTTTGCAGACTCAATAAGAATCTTCATGCTGATTGAGATTAAATCAGAAGGATAATGAATAATTGCTCCTCTTCTCGGATCAAAAATAGCTTTTTCAACACTCATTCCCATCTGCCTTATGTTATAATTAACTTTTCTGAAAAAATCCTCTGTGCGCAAACCCCTTGAAGATTCTGCAACTTTTCCGAAAACAAGCTCTGGAGGCACACCATTCCCGATTCTGTTTCCTATCTGGAAAAGTGAATTATTAAATTCAAGTTCAAGCTGATTGGTTTTCTCTCTTTCTATAATCAGTTCCTTTGTCCTGGCTTTAAATGCTATTGAAAAAAACATTGCAATTCCAAGAGGAATAAACATGCTAAGGATTAATGCGCCTGTTCCAAAAGGCCCTTTGGCTCCTGCAGCCGTATCAATGAACCCAAACAAGCTGCCATCTCCGAAAAACCCAAGCCCAATTTCTGAAAAAGTGTAATCTTTCTGCAAACCAATCATCTCAGGGAAAGGAGTGTACTGGAATATCAGAGGCAAAAACCCGAGAATGAAAAAGGGCAGTGTGATTAAAAAAGCCTTTACATATGGCTCCTTGCTTTTGTATTTGTAATATAAAGGGTTTCTTTCAAGCAAAGAGGTCTCTCCATGCCCGCCAGGCCTTAAAAAAACAACCTTATCAGTAAGATAAAAAACAAAAAATGGAATAATCAGGTTGAAAAGTATGAGAACATGCATCCAGTTTAAAAGCCCTCCAAGCATTGCAGTTGCCAGAGGCAAGAGAGCAAGACCAAGTGTCGGCAAAACAATTCCAAGCATGTAAATGCTGGTCAAAGGGCTTTTAACATTATGTGTGAATTTTAACATCTTTTCATAAACCCCGTCAAGAACAACTTTCAGGGCTTTCTCCAGGGTCTGGATTCTCCTGTTTTCATCCGGCTCATACAGGCTGCTTTCAATAAGGTGAAAAGATTCAATAAATTCAATAGAATAATCCCGCCATCTCTCAAGATAATTGTCAAGGCTTTCTTTTATAGTGGAATATTTTCCGACCTGAACATCATAAAAAACTTTTTTCAGGTCAAGTGCAAGGGGATACTGCAAATGCTCTGATGCAAAAGCAATGGCTCTTTCCAGATTAGGTGTGTGCCTCATGTAAACAACTACATAAAGAATTGCAGGAACCATCTGGCTTGAAGCTTTCAGGCGCCATTTGTTTGCAAGCCTTGCAGGATATGCTTTCATAAAATAAAAAACAAATAGTGAAAAAATAATTGTAAGAAGGAAAAATAAAAACGGAAAAGCGCTCAGGCTTCCCTTGATAAAAACAACTGCAACAGAAATAAAAAGACCAAGGAGAAAAATGCTTATGAAAGCCATAACCCCCAGATTCAGGGGCTGCCAGGGCTCAAGGTCAAGATGAGCTATTTTAAGATTCTTCTCTATTTCCAAAGTATCTTTCTTAGAAAACTTCAGCTTAATCATACTGCCAAGGCTCTTGCACCATTTTTCATATCTTGAAATTTCAGGAGCCATCTCTTCTCTGAATCTCACATATTCCTGGCTATAACTTTCGTTTATTGCACGTGGTACAGAAGTTGTTGAAATTCTTTCATCTATTTTTCTCCCGTATTTCTTCAGAATATCCTTAATGTCTTTATCAGATGCAGGCATTTTTCCCTCTTTTTATTATAACTGCTTTTTATTTACAGATAATTGTTTTACCTAAAAGAAATAGCCAGATTTAGTTAATAAATTTTGGGATTAAAACTTCCTCTTCTTGATTTCTGCATTCAGCCACTTCTGCCAGGCAGGAAAAACCTTATCACTTACAGGCAGGCCGACTTCTTCCCGAACCTCATCAGAGATTCTATGGAAAGCCTGGTTTGACTGGGTGCCAAATTCTGATTCAAGAATCTGGAAATTTTTCATTCTCTCAGCTGTTTTTACAAGTTCTTCCTTTATTTTTGCCCTTAAAAGGATATTATCCCAGACAGCATCCCAGTCACCTGCCCAGCCCTTGACATTGGACGCAACATCCTTGATAATTTCGCTGTCTCCGTTGATTAAATCCTCTGTCGGCTCCAGCTGGTCTGTTTCAACATTGTATTTCATCAAATCCACAAATCCTTTTTCCTCTAAAGGATCTTTCTGCCAGTGCTTTCTCACTTCTGATATCTGGACAAGTCTTTTGAAAGAATGCAGGCCGTCAGGTGTTTTTATCGGATTTGCAACTGCAATAATGTCAGTCGCTTTGAAACTTGTGGCAGGCACTTTAAGGTCATTAACAACCCTGTCAAAAACACCGTAAGGAGAAGCTCCGTGAATTGTTCCTGCAACAACATTTGCAAGTGCCCCGACCCTCATAGCCTCATAAAGAGCCTGAGCCTCAACACTTCGCACTTCACCGATAATCAGGCAGCTGTCTCCAAGTCTTAAGCTTGTCCTTATTCCGTCATCTGCAGAAACCTCTGTAGTTGTCTTGAGAAGAGCAGAGCGAACCTTCATCCTTAAAATATCATACTTCAGTTTTCTTAGTGATTCAACAGGAAGTTCCAGGGAATCCTCAATAACAATTATTCTGTATTTAGGAAGTATCTCAAGCATCAGGCTCCCAAGCAGGCTGGTTTTACCAGAGCTTCTTGTTCCGGCAATAAGCATTGTTCTTGAACCATCAGCCAAAAAACTCATAAGCCCTGCAGAAAGAGGACTCATCATTTTATTTCTGACAAAAAGAGGGAATGTCCATGGAGACTCCCTGTGCCTTCTGACAGCATAAGCCAGTCCGTCAGGGCTTAAAGGCCTCTGAATAATTGCTATTCTGGCCCTGATTTTTCCTATTTCAAGCTGTGTATCAAGAATAGGATTTGCTTCATCAAGAGGCCTTCCTGAAATAAGCCTGAATTTAGCTGCCCAGGAATCAACATCTTCCTGGCTCGGAAGAATATTTGTTATGCATTCATCAAAATTCTGATGCCTTACAAAAACAGGAATCATTGAGATAGGAGCATTAAGGGAAATATCCTGCAGGTTCTTGTCCTGCAAAAGAACCTCAAGAAGACCAAAGCCAATAGTGTGCCTGACCAGAATTGTTGCAAGCTTGTTTATTTCAGAATAATCCACCTTAATCTTTTTGCTTTGTGCAAGGTCCTGCAAAAGGTCTTTTGAAATATTAAAAAAAACCTGCCTTGTTCTCTCAGTGTCTGTAAACTCCTCTGCTTTTGGCTGATGCTCAATAAGGACTCCTCTAGCAAGATTCAGCAGCATGTTATGGTCTTCGCTCAGGGCATTTTCAGGGGGCACAATATGATACAAAAACTTGGAATCATTTTTTCTTTTCAGGATTGTCACAACAGAAACATCATTCTTGTCTTCATCTCCAAAAAGCTCATACTGGTCAACTATTTCTGCTTCTTCAGGAATGTCTGAAATAAGCCTGGTAAAAGTAAAATTAGGAATAACATCTGGCTTGAAAAGTTTATTGTAAATTTCTCTCCTGCCCTTTCTGTAATCATCAAGATAGGGAAAAGCGTCCCTGATAATGCTTGTTTTTTGCATCATTTCAAGAATTTTTTCAAGAACACCGATATATGCGGATTGGCCTGCCTTATAAGATTCCCCTAATTTTTCAAGTAATATTTTCGCCTGAATAATAAGCTTTCTTAACTCAAAAAAGGCTTCCAGAGGATCTCTTTTCAAAAGAAAAAGAAAAGAAAAAATTTCATTGTATCTTTTTGGGAAAAATCTTTCATCACCATGGCTTAATTTTTCTTTTGACAGAATTCTTTCCTGATGCATCAGATAAGTATAAAGATGTGAAATCTCCAGAAGATAAGTTGTTTCCTTAAAGTCATAATTGTAATTTTTCTGCTGGACAAAAACAATTCTTGAAACATTTGGATTTTCAATCAGGGCATTAATTGTCCTTTCCATAACCTCTGGATAATCTGCCAGGTCAGGAACAAATGGAGCTCCAAGATAATTTATGTAAAGAAGATCTTCCCCGCCCTCTCTTCTTATTTCATAAGAATATAAAGGCCTTTCCCCTGTCTGAATTTGCTCCCTGTTAATTCCTGCACCTCCCTCTTTTGCAACACCGGCCATTTTAGTAAACAATACCTCTGAGACATAAAAACCATCAGAGTTTAAAGAGTTTTGTGTAAAAAAGAAAAATATTTTGGATTTTGTTTTAATAACACAAACAAATTTAAACTGCTTTGACTTTAGTTTTTTATGGCAGAAGGACAGGGAAGCTATGAAAATCAGTATCTTCCTGATATTAATACAAAAATAAGGGACCTTGAAGAAAAAAACAGGATGTTAAAGGACAGGCTGCTTCTTATAGGGCAAAATCTCATTGAAATAAAAGAAAAAACAAATTCTGATTTGCTTGAGATAAAAAAAGATATTGAAATAATGAAGAGAAACATGGAAAGGCTGATATCCTTTTTGGAAACAGCTTCAGCAGAATTTTCAAAATTCGCAAGAAAAGAGGATCTTGAGATTTTATCAAAGCAGGCAAAAATGTTTCAGCCTCTGGAATTTGTCAGAAAAAAAGATTTAAAAAAATTAAAATAGTAATTAATATAATCTCAAAAAATAAAAATGGGTGCTTTAGAACAGATAATGGATCTTAAAGGAAAAGGGATTTCAGACCAGGAAATTATTGGAAAGCTTAAAGAGCAGGGAATTTCTCCGAGAGAGATAAATAATGCATTAAGCCAGGCAAGAATAAAACAGGCTGTCTCTTCTGAAGGAACAAGCACAGCAGAGTATTCAGGAGAAAATGAAAAAGGAACTCCTTCTATGATGGGTGCTGGAGAAGGAGAAGTTCTTCCAACAGAAGGTTCAATCTCAGATGAAGACTTACTGCCTCCTCCGTCGCCTTCAGGTTCTCAAAAATATCCAAGAAAATTTGAGCCAATGCATAAAGAAGTGACTGAAGCCCAGGAAGAATACCAATCTGGCGCAGGAGAATATGTGCCGCAGCCAATGCCTCAATCCCAGGTGCAGGAACAGGGAGAATACTCCCAAGATCCTTATCAGCAGCAATACGGAGCAGGAAACTATCCACAGGAATATATGGAAGGTGCAGGATATGAAGATTACAGCGGAGCAGGTTATCCAGGATATGCACCTCAGGGTGCAGGAGACACAGACACAATTATTGAAATTGCTGAACAGGTTTTCTCTGAAAAAACAAAAACAATACAAAAACAGCTTGAAGACTTAAATGAGTTTAAAGTTCTCATGCAGACAAAGATTGATAATATCTCAGACAGATTAAAAAGAATAGAGTCCAACATAGACACCCTGCAGGCAGAGATCCTTGAAAGAGTAGGATCCTATGGCCGCGGCATTGAAGGAGTTAAAAAAGAAATGTCTATGATGCAGGAGTCTTTTGGAAAAATTGTAAATAACCTGGCAGACAAAGCAGAAGAAAAACATAAACATACCTCACACAATCCAGCCACACACCATAAAATTGAGAAAAAAGTAACAGTAACCCATAAATCATCAAAAAAGAAAAAGCGTTCTAA